>NZ_CEXFHW010000250.1:0-4365 GCF_982640115.1 Quisquiliibacterium sp.
CTGCGCCAGCCCAGCGAGTCGCTGGCCTGAGCCGCACGCCGGGCCGCCGTCGCGGACCGGCGGCAGCCCTCCTGTTGCCCATGCAGACGCTTGCCGACTGGCTATCCCACGCCGAACGCCTTCATCCGAAGGGCATCGCGATGGGCCTCGACCGCATCCGCGAGGTCGCCGCCCGGCTCGATATCCGCTTCGAGTGTCCGGTGATCACCGTGGGCGGCACCAATGGCAAGGGGTCCACCTGCGCCATGCTCGAGTCCATCCTGCTGTCGGCGGGCTATCGCGTGGCGCTGCACACCTCCCCGCACCTGATCGACTTCAACGAGCGCGCCCGTTTTCAGGGGGCGCCCGCCGATGACGCGCCCCTCGTGCGGCACATGGCCGACGTCGAGGCTGCACGCGGCCAGACCCTGCTCACCTACTTCGAGTTCACGCTGCTGGCCATCCTGCGCTGGTTCCAGGCCTGTGAGCCCGATGTGGTGATCCTCGAAGTGGGGCTTGGCGGCCGCCTCGACGGCGTCAATCTGATCGATGCCGACTGCGCGATCGTCACCTGCATCGATATCGACCACGCCGAGTATCTCGGCGAGACCCGCGAGCTCATTGCCCACGAGAAGGCGCATATCTATCGGGCGGGTCGGCCGGCCATCTGCGCCGATCCCATGCCGCCGGCATCGTTGATCGCCCACGCGCAGGCCATCGGCGCAGACCTGCGCCTCTTCGGCCGCGACTTCAACTATGCCGGTGACCGCCAGCAATGGGCCTGGGGAGGGCGCAGTCAGCGACGCGCCGGTCTGGCGTATCCGGCGCTGCGCGGGGCCAACCAGCTGCTCAATGCCTCCGGGGTACTGGCTGCGCTCGAGGTGCTGCGTGATCGGCTGCCGGTGAGCCAGCAGGCGGTGCGCCAGGGACTCGCCACCGTCGAGTTGCCGGGGCGCTTCCAGGTGCTCGCAGGCCGGCCCGCGGTGGTACTTGATGTCGCCCACAATCCGCATGCGGCAGCTCACCTTTCGCAGAACCTCGACAACATGGGGTTCTTCCCGGTCACCTGGGCGGTGTTCGGCGTGATGCGCGACAAGGATCTTGCCGGCATCGTCGGCCATCTTCGCGATCGGGTCGACCACTGGCTGCCGAGCAGCCTGCCCGGACCACGCGCAGCCACGGCATCCGAGCTGGTGGCCGGCCTGGCGACCCTGGGCATCGAGCCCGGACCGCAGCGTGACGTTCGCGCCTTTGACGCACCACGCGCAGCGCTTGCGCACGCGCTGGCCCAGGCCGACGAGGGTGATAGAATCATCGTCTTCGGTTCGTTCCTCACGGTGGCCGACATTCTCGCCAGTCGCCGCGCGCCAGGCGGCTCCACCTGAAGCCCCGGATCCCACGCCTTGGTCTCGCGAGCCCAGCCCGATTCCCCAGCCCCCAATCCTGATCCGGCACAGGGTCAGAAGCAGCAGGCCAGGCGTCGCCTGATCGGCGCGATCGCCCTGTCGCTAACGGCGGTGGTGATTCTGTCGGTGTTCTTCGACGCCGAGCCCAGGCGACCCGGTCGCGATGACATCCAGGTGCGCATTCCGGCACGCGATGTCCGTCTTCCCGAGCGGGCTGCGACTGACCCGGCTCCGGCGGCAGAGCCGTCGCGCGCCGCCACCGATGAGCGTGCCGGGGCGGGCGCGGCCACCGCCGGGCCCGACTCCACCACGCCGCCCGCCGATGCGCCGCCCGATCGCGCAGATGCTGCATCCGGTCGCGCCGACCCTGCGTCAGGCAAGGCCGATGTGTCGGCCGGCAAGGCCGACGCACCCACCGCCAAGCCAGACGCACCCGCCGGCAAGGCAGAGTCGCCCGACGCTCCGGCCCTGCGACCCGAGCCCGCGGCGCGCAAGGTCGAGCCGCCGGTGGCCAAGGCCGATTCGGGCAGCGGCAAGCCGGCAGCCGGAGCGCCCAAGGGCGAGACGCCCCCCGCCAAGGCCGAATCCTCCCCGGGCAAGGCCCCCAGGTCCGACCCGCCCACGGCCGCGCGGGGATCGGGGCACTACCTCCAGGTGGGTGCGTTCGCAAGCGAGAAGGCCGCCTCCGATCAGGTCGAACGCATCCGCAAGCTCGGCCACACCGCCTTCACCGAACGCATCAAGACACCCCAGGGCGAGCGCATCCGCGTGCGGCTGGGGCCGTATCCCTCGCGCGACGCCGCCGATCCGGTGCGCGGCAAGCTGCGTGCAGCCGGGATCGATGTCACGCTGATCGCGCCCTGAGGCCGGAAGGGCGTCGTCGCGATGCCTGCGCTCTCGGTCTGGGACTGGTTCCTGCTGCTTGCCTTCGGCGTCTCGGTGGCGGCGGGCATGGTCATGGGCCTGTCGCGCACGCTGGCAGGCCTCACCGCCTGGATGATCGCGCTGGCGGGTACGCCGCTGCTCGCCCCCGGGCTGGCCGCCGCCACCGGCATGCTGGCCCGCGAGGTGCTGGTCTGGCTGATCGTGTTCGTCACCCTGCTGCTCATCTCCCGGCTGACGGGGCTCGCGCTGGCCCGCCGTGGCAAGGGCAAGGGTCCCGACTCCATGGACCGCATGGCCGGTGCCCTCTGGGGCATGGCCCGCGCGGTGATTCTGGTGATCGCCGCCGTGGGCATCGCAGGTATGCTTGGCATGCATCAGGCGCCCGGCTGGCGCCAGGCGCTGTCCCGGCCTGTGCTCGATGCCCTGCTGCAGGCCGTCGAACCCCATCTTCCCGAGCCGCTGTCTGGCTCGCGTCGGAACTGAAAGCGAGCGCGCATGTGCGGCATTCTCGGCGTGGTCTCCCGCGGCCCGGTCAACCAGCTGCTCTACGACGGCCTTCTGCTGCTGCAGCACCGCGGCCAGGATGCGGCGGGGATCGCCACCGCTTCAGGCAAGAAGTTCAGCATGCACAAGGGCAACGGCCAGGTGCGCGATGTCTTTCGCACCCGGAACATGCGCTCGCTGCCCGGCAACTCCGGCATCGGGCATGTGCGCTATCCCACCGCCGGCTCGGCCAATGACTCCGAGGAAGCCCAGCCCTTTTATGTGAATGCCCCTTTCGGCATCACGCTGGCGCACAACGGCAATCTCACCAACTCGGAGCAGCTCAAGGACGAGATGTTCCGGCGCGACCGCCGTCACATCAACACCGAGTCGGATTCCGAGGTGCTGCTCAATGTGCTCGCCAATGAGCTGCAGGCGGTGGCGGTGGGTTCGCGCCTGGAGCCCGAGGACATCTTCCGGGCGGTGGCCGAGGTGCAGCGCCGGGTGCGTGGCGCCTATGCCTGTGTGGCCGAGATCGCCGGCTACGGTGTGCTCGCCTTTCGCGATCCCTACGGCATCCGGCCGCTGTGCTACGGCGTGGCCGAGACCGACAACGGCACCGAGTACCTCGTGGCCTCCGAGTCGGTGGCGCTCGAGGGGCTCGGCTTCCGGATGGTGCGCGACATCCATCCCGGTGAAGCCGTGTTCATCCACCTCGATGGCAGCTTCCATGCCCGCCAGTGCGCCGAGCAGGCGCTGCTCTCGCCGTGCATCTTCGAGTATGTGTACTTCGCGCGGCCCGACTCGGTGATCGATGGCGCCTCCATCTATGCCACGCGCCTGAAGATGGGCGAGTACCTTGCCGAGCGCATCGCGCGCGAGCTGCGGCTGGGGGACATTGATGTGGTCATGCCCATCCCCGACACCTCCCGGCCGTCGGCGATGCAACTCGCCCGCCGGCTCAACCTCGACTATCGCGAGGGCTTCCTCAAGAACCGCTATGTGGGCCGCACCTTCATCATGCCGGGGCAGGCCGTGCGCCGGAAGTCGGTGCGCCAGAAGCTCAATGCGATGAGCGTGGAGTTCAAGGGCCGCAATGTGCTGCTGGTCGATGACTCGATCGTGCGTGGCACCACCTCGCACGAGATCGTGCAGATGGCCCGCGACTCGGGGGCGAACAAGGTCTATTTCGCCTCGGCTTCGCCGCCGGTGCGCTTTCCCAATGTCTACGGCATCGACATGCCCACCCGCGGCGAGCTCATCGCCAGCGGCCGCAGCGACGATGAGATCCGCCTGGCGATCGGTGCCGACGCGCTGGTCTACCAGGACATCGAAGCGCTCAAGCGCTCCATCTCCGATGTCAACCCGGCCCTGTCCCGCTTCGAGGCCTCCTGTTTCGACGCCCGCTATGTCACCGGCGACATCACCCCGGCCTACCTCGATCGCATCGAGGCGGCTCGCGACGCCGCGCCGCGCGGGCAGGAAGAGGAGGGCGGCAAGGCGCAGATGAACCTGCACTTCTCGGTCGCCGGAGACTGATCGGGGCTTTGGTATACTCCGCGGCCCCGGAGGGATGGATGAGTGGTTTAAGTCGCACGCCTGGAAAGCGTGT
>NZ_CEXFHW010000251.1:0-4347 GCF_982640115.1 Quisquiliibacterium sp.
GCCGGCACGCGGCCGGCGCGACGGATGCGTGCCGAGATGACCGTGCCCGGCCACCAGCACGGTGCGCAGCCCCAGGGCGCGGGCGCTGGCGATGTTCTCGGGCGAGTCTTCGACCAGCACGCAGCGGGCTGGCGACACCCGCAGGCGCGCGATGATCAGCCGCAGCATGCGGCGCGAGGGCTTGGGCCGCCATCGGCCGGCAAAGCGCATGTCCTCGACGCTGACCAGGCCGTCGAGCACCGGGGTGAGGCCGAGCCGGCGCAGCACCGCCGCGGCGTAGTCACGCGGGCCGTTGGTGACCACCAGCTTGCGCCCGGGCAGCCGGCGCAGCGCGTCGCGCAGCCCATGGTCACGGCCGACCAGCCGGTGAAGATCGCCGAAGGGGTGGGTCTCGCGCAGGAACTCGTGCGGATCGATCTGGTGATGGCGGATCAGGCCGAGCAGCGTGGCGCCATAGCGGCGCCAGTAGTGCACCCGCAGGGCGCTGGCCTCATCGGTCGGTAGCGCGAGCCGGCGCGACACATACTCGGTCATCGCGATGTTGATCCACGGAAAGATCTCGCGGCCGGCGTCGTGCAGGGTGTTGTCGAGGTCGAGGAGCCAGACCGGCGGACCGGCGCGCACGCGGGGGGCGCGCTCAGTGCGAGCGGATCATCGTGCCCACCCCGAGATCGGTGAGGATCTCGAGCAGCACGCAGTGGTCGACCCGGCCGTCGACGATGTGCACCGAGTGCACCCCGCCCTTGGCGGCGTCGAGCGCCGAGGAGATCTTGGGCAGCATGCCGCCCGAGATGGTGCCGTCGGCAAAGAGCTCGTCGATCTGGCGGGCGGTGAGACCGGTGATCAGGTTGCCCTTCTGGTCGAGCACGCCGGGGGTGTTGGTGAGCAGCACCAGCTTCTCGGCCTTGAGCACTTCGGCGATCTTGCCGGCGACCACATCGGCATTGATGTTGTAGGTCTCGCCATCGCGGCCCGAGCCGATCGGGGCGATCACCGGAATGAACCCGCTCGCGCCGAGGGTGCGGATGACATCGGGGTCGATGGACTCGATCTCGCCAACCTGGCCGATGTCGATGCGCGCCTCGGGCTGCTCGCGCGAGCTCAGGGTCATGCGCCGCGCGCGGATCAGGCCGCCGTCCTGGCCGGTGAGGCCCACCGCCTTGCCGCCGGCGTGGTTGATGAGCTCGACGATCTCCTTGTTGACCTGGCCGGCAAGCACCATCTCGACGATGTCCATGGTCTCGGCATCGGTCACGCGCATGCCCTGCACGAACTCGCCCTTCTTGCCGACCTTGGCGAGCAGCTGCTCGATCTGCGGGCCGCCGCCGTGCACCACCACCGGGTTCATGCCGACCAGACGAAGCATGACCACATCCTGCGCGAAGCTGCGCTTGAGCTGCTCGTCGGTCATGGCGTTGCCCCCGTACTTCACGACGATGGTCTTGCCGTGGAAGCGACGGATGTAGGGCATGGCCTCGGCGAGGATCGCCACCTTCTGGTGACCGGCGAGGGCGAGCGCGGCGGAATCGGAGGGGGTGCTCATGGGCGATGGCGGCCGGGGCCGTGCGGTCGGATAAGATGCGCCGGATTCTACGACAGCCCCGGGCCGCCACCGACGCGCCGCGGCGCGCCCGAGAGACCGAGTCTGCCCGCCCCGCCGCGCGCCCCGATGCCCAGCCTGCCCGCTCCCGACGACCCCGCTCTGGCCGACGCGATCGACGCCGCCCTCGCGGCCAAGACCATGCCGGCTGGCGCGCTCGCTGGCCTGGCCGATCTGGCGCGTGCGATCGCGATGTGCCAGGGCAGTCCGCGGCCGCAGGTGGAGCGCAGCGCGCTGCTGGTGTTCGCCGGCGACCATGGCATCGTCGCCGAGGGCGTGTCGGCCTACCCGGCCGAGGTCACCGGTCAGATGCTCGCCAACTTTGCCGCGGGCGGCGCGGCAGTGAATGTCTTTTGCCGCGCCAACCAGATCGCGCTCGAGGTGATCGACGCCGGCGTGGGCCGACCCACCGGCAACTTTGCCCGTGAGCCCGCCATGACCGAGGCGCAGGCGCTGGCACACATCGAGGCGGGCGCGGCGGCAGCGCGCGCGGCAATCGCCCGTCATGGCGCGCAAGCCCTCGGCCTGGGCGAGATGGGCATCGGCAACACTTCCTGCGCGGCCGCGCTCACCGCGCACCTGCTCGGTCTGGACGCCGACCAGTGCGTGGGGCCGGGCACCGGCCTGGATGCGACGAGGCTGGCCCACAAGCGGGCGGTGATCGCGGGGGCGCTCGCGCGCCATGCCCACGCGCGAACGCCGGAAGCCGCGCTGGCCGCGCTCGGCGGCCACGAGATCGCCATGCTGGTCGGTGCGATCGAGGAGGCCGCGCGCCAGCGCTGCGTGGCGGTGATCGACGGTTATGGGGTCACCGCGGCGCTGCTGGTCGCCTGGCGGCGCGATCCGCGGGTGCTGCGCGCCTGCGTATTCGCGCACCGCTCGGCCGAACCCGGCCACACCCACGCCCTGGCCGCGCTCGGGGCAAGGCCGCTGCTCGACCTGGGCATGCGTCTGGGCGAGGGCTCGGGCGCGGCGCTGGCCATGCCGCTGCTGCGCGCGGCAGCACGCATGCTGGTGGAGATGGCGAGCTTCGAGCAGGCCGGTGTCAGCCGGGAGCACCAGTCGTGAGCCGGCCATCGCCCGCCGGCCATGCGGTCCACGCCAGGGACCGCTCATGAACCTGGCCCGCGAGCTGCGGCTCTTCCTGGTCGCGATGCAGTTCTACTCGCGGCTGCCGGTGCCGCGCAGCCTGCTCGGCTGGATGGGCTGGGACCCGGGCTGGCTGGCCCCGGCCACGCGCTACTTCCCGCTGGTGGGCGTGCTGGTGGCCAGCCTCACCGCGGTGCTCTACGCCGCCTGCGGCCTGGTGCTCCCGCACGGCGTGGCGCTGGCCGTGGCGATGGCCGCCGGCCTGATGCTCACCGGCGCCTTCCACGAGGACGGCCTGGCCGATTACTGCGATGCGATGGGCGGCCACCACGACCGCGAGCGCCTGCTGGAGATCATGAAGGACTCGCGCATCGGCACCTACGGCGCCGCGGCGCTGGTGCTGATGCTGCTTGGCCGATTCGAGACCCTGGCCGCGCTCGACCCGAGCTGGGTGGGCGCGTCGCTGGTGTGCGCGGCGGCGGCCTCGCGCGGCTGCTCGGTGGCGGTGATGGCCACCCTGCCCTACCTGCGCGACCAGGGTCAGGCAATCGCCAAGCCGATCGCCCAGGGGCTGAAGCCCGCCGATGGCGCGGTGGCCTTCGCGATCGCGCTCGCGCCCTGCGTGCTGGCCGCGCTCTGGACCGGCGAACGGGCGGTTTTCCTGTCAGGGCTGGGCTGCGCTGCGCTGGCCACAGCCTGGCTGCGCCGGCGCATCCGCATCCGGCTGGGCGGGTACACCGGCGACTGCCTGGGCGCGGTGCAGCAGATCAGCGAGCTCGCCTTCCTGCTCGGCGCGCTGGCGATGATGACCGCCGGCGACACGACCCCGATCGAGGTGCCGCCCCTGGAACCGATGGAGTGACCATGAGAGTCTGGCTGATCCGCCACCCCAAGCCGGCCGTGCCCGAGGGCACCTGCTACGGACGCACCGATGTCGGCACCGACGACGCGCACTTCGCGCAGGTGGTGGCGCGGCTGCGCGACCTGCACGACACCGAGCACGGGCCCACGCCGCTGCGGGTGCTGAGCAGCCCGCTGTCGCGCTGCGCGCGGGTGGCGCAGGCCCTGGCCGGCTCACCCTGGCCGCAGCCCGAGATCGAGCCGCTGCTGGCCGAGATGCACTTCGGCCACTGGGAGGGCCGCCCCTGGAGCGAGCTGCCACGCGAGGAGATCGATGCCTGGCGCGATGACATCGCCGGCTGGCGGCCGCCAGGTGGCGAGACCGTCACCGAGCTGGCAGACCGTGGCTGGCGGGCCCTGCAGTCGCTGGCGCCCGGCGGCGAGCGAGCCGACCCGCAGCGCCCGGCGGTGGCGCTGGTGACCCATGCCGGGGTGATCCTCACCCTGCTCAAGCGGGTGCGCGACGAGCCGCTGAAGAGCTTCGGCGGCATCCGCATCGACTTCGGCTCGGTGCACGGCCTGGAGCACCGCGACGGCCGCTGGCAGGTGATCAGCGAGAACGTCTGAGGACGGGGGCATCACCCCGCGGCGTCAGCGCGCCCGGGTACGCCGGCGGCAGCGGGCCCGCTGCCGCGGCGTGACGCTCAGCCCTTGTCGTCGCCGCGCTCGCGGTAGTCGCGGAAGGCGGCGTCGCGCTCGCTGAGCAGGCTGCTCACGCTGGCGCCATCGCGGCGGAAACGGGTCATGTAGGCCTTGCG
>NZ_CEXFHW010000252.1:0-4255 GCF_982640115.1 Quisquiliibacterium sp.
GTGCCGTGTGACATCGTGCAGCAGCGCCAGCGTGAGATCGTCGCCATAGCCCGGCAGCGTGGCCACCACGATCTCGGCCTGTCGCTGGTGGCCGTCAAGCCGGTTGATGGTGAGCTGCACCATGGGCACCTCGGGGTCGCCAGCCATCGCCTGCGCAACATACTGGTCAAGCCGCGATCGGCATGCTGGCGCCACCAGATCATGGCAATGCCGGCCCACCAGGGATTCGACACCGGCCGCGCCGAACAGCGCCACCGCGCGGCGGTTGGCGTACCCGATCACCGCATTCTTGCAGACGATGGCCGCCGTGGGGGTCTGGTCGAAGAGCTGCATCTGCCGGGTTCGCAGCGCCGCGATCTGCTCGGTGAGCGACTCGTCGGGCGCCGGTCGATGCAGACGCAGGCAGGCCACCGGCTGCGCGCCGGACGCGGTGTCCAGTCGTGCGGTGCTCAGGCTTGCCTGCAGGCGTTGGGCAGCGCTCATGCCGGCGGGGGTGAGCCAGAGCCCCGCGACCGGCAGCGCCTCGGCGCTGCGGGCAAGCGCCAGATGCAGCCGTTCGGCGGAGTCGGGCGTCAGGCAGTCCGGGAGTCTTTTTCCGATGAGCGAGCCCGAAGCCTGGCCGAACAGGCCAGCGGCGGGGGCATCGGCCATGAGGATGCGGCCCTGGGGATCGATGACCAGATTGGCGTCGGTCAGGGCGGTTTGGCTGCCCGATGCGCTCGGGGAGGGGGGGCTGCAGCAGGCCCTGGGAATCGAGGACATGAGCCTCCAGACATTGCGCCGAGGTGACGCGTTCAAGTCTACGGTCAGGATACCAGCCGGGGCCTTGCGCCATCGCAAGCGTTCATGCTTTCCGGGCGACCGTCTGTCGCCCCTGTTCGGAAAATTCCTACCACCGATCGGGATACCGGCTGCGCCTGTCGGAGTTTTTCCCGCGGAACTCCGCCGGGCCTCCGATGGCGGCGAACCCGCGGCTGGGCGACAGTGGATCCCACGCGCCGCGCCGTCGGCCGATTGCCAACCCCGGAGAACAGCATGACCCACACCGAGAACGCAGCCAACCCGACTTCCTCCTCCCGAGCCGCTCGCACCGACGGGGCGCGGCAGGCCGATGCACTGGCGGCCAGCACGCTCACCGAGCTGCTGCGCCTGATGGGCGCCGAGGCGATCGACAACGCCCTGGGCGATGCCTATCCGGTGGCGATGCGCCGCGTGCGGGCCGGCGCCACGCTCTACCACGAGGGCACGCAGGCCGAGTCGATCTATTTCGTGAACATCGGTTCGTTCAAGAGCATCCGCACCGCCGAGGATGGCTACGAGCAGGTGCTCGGCTTCGTTCGCCGCGGCGAGCTGCTCGGCTTCGATGCGGTGTGCATGGGGCAGCATCCCACCGCCGCGATCGCGCTCGAGGACTCGCGGGTGTTCGCGGTGCGCATCCAGGACATCTTCACGCTGGCGCAGCGCGCGCCGGCGCTCGATCGTGTGCTGCATCTTGCGGTGAGCCGGCAGCTCACCGCCCGCGCCGACATCGCTGATGTCATGGCCGCGGTGGCCGCCGATGTCCGTCTGGCCCGCTTCCTGGTGCAGATGTCCGAGCGCATGCAGGCCTGCGGGCAGTCGCCGCGGCGCCTCTATCTGCGCATGAGCCGCAGCGACATCGCCAGCTATCTCGGCGTGGCCCATGCCACCGTCAGCCGCTCGTTCAGCGCGCTGGCCGCCTGGGGCTGCCTGCGGGTCAACAACCGCGACATCGAGATCCTCGACATGCCGCGCCTGCGCGCGTTCTCGCGCAGCACCCGCGGCCTGATCGAAGACCCCAGCCGCCTGATGGCGATGCCGGTCGATGCGCTGCCCGGGGCGGCGCGTCGCGACGCGTTCTCGGCGGTGCCGGCCTGAGCCCGCGCCGCGCGACGGGCCCGCGGCGGCCCGTCGCGCTCACGCCGGCGACGATGGCGCGGCCATCAGCTGGCGGATCTCCTCCTCGTCGAGCGTCTCGCGCTCGACCAGCGCTGCGGCGCAGCGATCGAGCACTGCGCGCCGTTCCCTCAGCACCTCGGTGGCCCGGTTGAAGGCCGACTCGACGATGGCGCGCACCGCCTCGTCGATGCGCCGCGCCGTCTCCGGGCTGGCCATCGCACCGGCGAGCGATGGCATCTCGGGCAGGACCAGGAAGCGTGGCGACGGCGCCGCGTAGGCCACGCAGCCCAGGGTCTCGTCCATGCCGTAGCGCATCACCATGTCGCGCGCGATGTCGGTCGCCTTGGCGATGTCATCGGCCGCGCCGGTGGAGATCTCGCCGAACACCAGCCTTTCGGCCGCGCGTCCGCCCATCAGCACCGCGATGCGGTTGACCAGTTCGGTGCGGCTCGCCAGATGACGGTCCTCGCCCGGCCGCTGCAGCGTGTAGCCGAGCGCACCCACGCCGTGAGGCACGATCGACACCTTGTGGATGCGATCGGCGCCCGGCATGGCCAGCGCGGTGATCGCGTGGCCCATCTCGTGGCAGGCCACGATGCGCCGCTCCACCAGACCCAGCACGCGATGACGCCGCTCGATGCCGGCCACGATGCGCTCGAAGGCCGCGGTGAAGTCGGGCAGCTCCACCGCCAGCGCGCGGCGCCGCGTGGCGCACAGCGCCGCCTCGTTCACCAGGTTGGCAAGGTCGGCGCCGGCCAGCCCGGTGGTGAGGGCGGCGATCGCGTCAAGATCCACGCCCGCGGCCATGCGCACCTTCGCGGCATGCACCTGCAGGATCGCCAGCCGGCCCGCGCGGTCGGGCCGGTCGACCAGCACCTGCCGGTCGAAGCGGCCGGCGCGCAGCAGCGCCGGGTCGAGGATCTCCGGCCGGTTGGTCGCGGCCAGCAGCACCACGCCCACGCCCGGATCGAAGCCGTCGAGTTCGACCAGCAGCTGGTTCAGGGTCTGCTCGCGTTCGTCGTGTCCGCCTGCGCCGGGGAAGGCCGATCGCGCCTTGCCCAGCGCGTCGAGCTCGTCGATGAAGATGATCGCCGGCGCATGGCTGCGCGCCTGCTCGAAGAGGTCGCGCACCCGGGCTGCGCCCACGCCCACGAAGAGCTCGATGAACTCCGACCCGCTGATCGAGAAGAAGGCCACGCCGGCCTCGCCTGCCACCGCGCGTGCGAGCAGGGTCTTGCCGGTGCCGGTGGGCCCCATGAGCAGGATGCCCTTGGGCACCCGTGCGCCGAGCCGGCCGTGCTCCGCGGGGTTCTTCAGGAAGTCCACCACCTCCTGCAGCTCGGCCTTGGCCTCGTCCACCCCGGCCACATCGGCGAAGCGCACACCTGTGCGGGTCTCCATGTAGACCCGCGCGCGGCTGCGGCCGATGCCCAGCAGGCCGCCGCCCGCGCCCATCTTCTCGGACAGCCGGCGGCTGACCAGGTACCAGAGCCCGAAGAAGATCGCGCTCGGCAGCAGCCAGGAGAGCAGGTCGCGCAGCCAGGTCGGCTCGACCACCCGGCGGTAGCTCACGCCATGCCCCTGAAGGCGCTCGGCGAGCGCCGGCTCCACCCGGGTGGCCATGATCAGCCGCCGCCCCTGCGCGTCCGGCGCGTTCAGCCGGGCGGTGAGCTGCTGCTCGCCGATCACCACCTCTGCCACGCGGCCCTCCCGCAGCGCGTCCTCGAACTCGCTGTAGGGAACCAGGGCCGAGGGCCCGGCATCCGGCCACCAGGTCCGCTGCGCCAGCAGCGCCGCCAGCGCCACCCCGACCGCCACATAGCCGATCCATTGCCCGTTCCTGCGTGCCATCGCCGCTCCCGCCCTGGCCGGGTCGCCGGCCGGTGCCGGCGCGCGCCCGGCCGTCGTGTGGCGGATGGGAGCATGCGGGGTGACCGGTCGGCTTGCGGCCGGTCAGCGCTGCGGCGATCGCGTGCGGGAGGGCGGGGCGATGCGCCGGTGGCTTGAGCCGGCGCAGTCAGCGGCGGCGCACCCTCACCTAGCCTTGATGCTTCCCGGGTTCGACCCGTCCGCGTCCGCAACGCGCCGTGGTCAGAAGGCCACCGACATGGATACCGCGCTGCTGCTCACCCCCGGCCGCATCGGCCGGTTGGCCCAGGCCCGTCTGGCCGCCCTGGCCACGCCCTTGTCCCTCGAGTGGCCGGGGGGCCGTGCCGGTCCGCCTGCGGCCCGGGTGCATCTGCGGCTGCGCGATCGCCGCCTGCTGGCCGCGCTCGCCCTGGGCCGCGTGGGCGAGGTGGCCGAGGCCTATGTCGCCGGTCGCCTCGACATCGACGGC
>NZ_CEXFHW010000253.1:0-4212 GCF_982640115.1 Quisquiliibacterium sp.
GGGGGCGGGGGCGGCGGGGGCGGCGGCGGGATCACCCGCGGCTCCTGGATGAGCCGGGCCTGCACGGGCTTCTCGGGGTTGTCGGTCGGCTTGCGGCCCAGACCGGCCATGAGCGCGACGCCGGCGACCAGATGCACGCCGACCACCGCGCCCAGCCCGAGCAGCCGGCGACGACGCTGCATCGCCACCCAGGAACCCGTGGCCGCACTCACTCGGCGAACTGCTCGCTGCCGACCACGCCGAGGCGGGTCAGACCGGCACGGCGTGAGGCGGCAAGCACGCCGGCGACCACCTCGTAGCGGGCCTTGCGGTCGGGGCGCAGGTGAATCTCGGGCTGCACCGGCTGGGCGGCAGCGGCCGCCATGCGCGCGGCGAGTTCTTCGGGACCGGCGAGCGCCGTGCCCTGCCAGCGGATCATGCCCGTGGCGTCGACATCGATGCGGACCACCTCCGGCTCCTCGCGCACCGGCGGCGGGGGTCCGACCGGCAGATTGAGGTTCACCGAGTGGAGCTGGATCGGGATGGTGATGATCAGCATGATCAGCAGCACCAGCATCACGTCGATCAGCGGCGTGGTGTTGATCTCGACCAGCACCGCCGGATCGGCGTCGGCGCGGCGCAGGGTCCGGCGTTTCGGCGGGGACATGACCGGTTCCAGGAGGACCTCAGCGAGCCGCCGGCTCGGTGATGAACGAGACCCGCGCGATGCCGGCACGCTGACAGGCAAGCAGCACCCGCCCCACCGATTCGTAGTCGGCCGCCATGTCGCCGCGGATCTGCACCTCGGGCTGCGGCTGCAGGCCGGCCACGGCCGCGAGCCGCTCGCGCAGCGCGGCGGTACCGCCCAGACGCAGGTCGTGCCAGTAGATGGCACCCTCGCGGTCGACCGAGACCACGATGTTCTCGGGCCGGGACTCGCGAACCTCGACCGTCTCTCGGGGCAGCTCGAGCGCGACCGACGTGGTGACCACCGGGATGGTGATGAGGAAGATGATCAGCAGCACCAGCATCACATCGACCAGCGGCGTGGTGTTGATGGCGGCGATCACCTCGTCATCGCCATCGGCCGAGGGCCCGACCCCGATGGCCATGGATCAGCCCGCCCTGGCGCGCGGCGCGGCAATCATGACCGCGAGCAGGTCGGCACCGAAGCCACGCACCTCGTCCATGATCAGGCGGTTGCGGCGGACGAGCCAGTTGTAGCCGAGCACCGCCGGCACCGCCACCGCCAGGCCGATGGCGGTCATGATCAGCGCCTCACCGACCGGGCCGGCCACCTTGTCGATGGAGGCCTGGCCGGCCACGCCGATGGCGGTGAGGGCGTGATAGATGCCCCAGACCGTGCCGAACAGACCCACGAAGGGGCTGGTGGAACCCACGGTGGCCAGAAAAGACAGGCCATCCTGGCTGCGGCTCTGGGCGCGGTCGACGGCACGCTGGATCGACAGGGTGATCCATTCCTCGGGAGCCATCTGCGCGACCAGGCCGGTGTGCTGCTGCGCGGCCGACAGACCGGCCTCGGCCACCAGGCGAAAGGGGCTGCCCTCGGCCAGGCGAGCCACGCCGGCGGCGACCGACTCGGCCTGCCAGAAATCCTGGAGGGAGCCGACCTGACGCCGCACCCGGGCCTGGTCGAGCGCACGCGTGACGATGAGGTACCAGCTGCCCATCGACATGATCAGCATGATCAGCAGCACCGTCCTGGCGACGAGGTCGGCGCCACTCCAGAGCGCGGCCAGTCCGTAGGGGTTGTCGGCGACGGACTGGGCTGCCGCCGGCAGGCCGGCCAGTGCCAGCACAGCCCCGCAGATCACCAGGACCGACGGCAGGGACCGGCGAGGGGGCGTCGGATGGCAGGCAGACATGGGGGCTCCCGGGAGGCATACCGGCCACGGGCAGCGTCCGGGCGGGCAAAACCCGGATTCTATGACGAAGCCGGGTCGGCCCCGGGCCGGGCTCATGAGAGAATCCGCCGCCATTGACCACCCGCCGGGCTTCCCGGTCCCGCACAGGAATCCATCCCATGGGCTTTCTCGCCGGCAAACGCATCCTGATCACCGGCCTGCTGTCGAACCGATCGATCGCCTATGGCGTGGCCCGGGCCTGCCACGAGCAGGGCGCCGAACTCGCCTTCACCTACCAGAACGAGCGCTTCAAGGACCGGGTGGCCGAGATGGCCGCGGCCTTCGGCTCGGAACTGATCTTCCCCTGCGATGTGGCTGAAGACGCGCAGATCGAGGGCCTGTTCACCGCGCTGGGTGCGCGCTGGGACGGGCTCGATGGCCTGGTGCACGCGATCGCCTTTGCGCCGCGCGAGGCCATCGCCGGCGACTTTCTCGAGGGCCTGTCGCGCGAGGCCTTCCGGGTGGCCCACGATGTGTCGAGCTACAGCTTCGCGGCACTCGCCAAGGCGGCCTGGCCGATGATGCAGGGTCGCCGCGGCGCCCTGCTCACCCTGAGCTATCTCGGCGCCGAGCGCATGGTGCCCAACTACAACACCATGGGGCTGGCCAAGGCCAGCCTGGAGGCCTCGGTGCGTTACCTGGCCGAGAGCCTCGGACCGCGCGGCATCCGGGTGAACGGCATCTCGGCCGGCCCGATCCGCACGCTGGCCGCCAGCGGCATCAAGGGCTTCTCGCGCATGCTCTCGCTGGTCGAGAGCAATGCCCCGCTGCGCCGCAATGTCACCATCGACGATGTCGGCAACGTGGCCGCCTTCCTGCTGTCGGACCTTGCCGGCGGCGTGACCGCCGAGATCACCTATGTCGACGGCGGCTTCAATGCCGTGATGAGCGGCGTGGCTGGCGACGGCGATTCCGCCTGAGCGAGCCGCGAGGCCCCACCGCCGGGCCCGGGAGCCTGCCGGGGCATCGCACGGGCGCCTGATGCCATGACCGCGCCACCGCTGCTCGAACTCTCCGATGTCGGCCGTCGTCTCGGCGGGCGCTGGGTCCTGCGCGGACTTGGGCTGAGCCTGCATGCCGGCGAGCGTGTGGCCCTGCTCGGCGAATCGGGCTCGGGCAAGTCGACGCTGCTCAACCTGGTTGCGGGCCTCGACACCCCCGATGAAGGCCGCATCCGCTTCGACGGACATGAGCTGCCCGCCGGCAGCGCCGATGCCAGCGCCGCACGGCGTCGCGACGCCCTCGGCTTCGTCTTCCAGGCCTTTCACCTGATCGCGCATCTCACCCTCGCGCAGAACGTGGCGGTGCCGCTGCTGCTGCAGGGCTGCCCGCGGGCGCAGGCGCTGACGCGGGCCGACGCCCTGCTGGCCCGCGTTGGACTGGCGGGGCGGGGCGCGGGCCTGCCGCGCGAGCTCTCGGGCGGCGAGCAGCAACGGGTGGCGCTCGCGCGAGCGCTGGTGCACCGGCCGCGCCTGGTGCTGGCCGACGAACCCACCGGCAATCTCGACCCGGCCACCGCGGCGCGCGCGCTGCGGCTGATCGAGGACGAGATCGCGGCCAGCGGCGCGGCGCTGCTGATGGTCACCCACTCGACCCAGGCCGCGGCCTTCTGCGACCGTCGCCTCGAACTGCATGACGGCATCCTGCGTCCCGGCTGAGGCCGCGGTACACAGCGCAGCCGTGCGCTGGCGGGCCCGCGCCAGCCTCCTCGGCTGGCTGCTCGCCGGCCAGTGGCGCGCCCAGCCGGGCCGGCTGGGGATCGCGGTGCTGGCGATCGCCATCGGGGTTGCGCTCGGGCTGGCCATCGATCTGGTGAACCGCAGCGCGGTCGCGGAGTTCGGTCAGGCCCTCGCGGTGGTCAATGGCGAGGCGCATGCCACGGTGTCGGCGCGCGCGGCCGGCATCGACGAGGCAATCTACCCGGCCCTGCTCGCCGATCCGGGCATCGCCGCGGCCAGCCCGGTGATCGAGACCAGCCTGAGCGTCGGTGGCAAGTCGCTGAAGCTGCTCGGGATCGACCCCATGCGTGCGGCCGAGGTCACGCCCGGTCTGCTGCCGGCAGCCGAGGGTGAGGGATCGGCCTCGAGCCTGTTCGACGCGGATGCGCTGTTCCTGTCGGCGGCGGCGCAGACCCAATGGGGCGTGAAGCCCGGCGACACCCTGGAAGCAGCCTCGGGCGCACTGCGGCTGCGCCTGCGGGTGGCCGGCAGCGTGCCGGGCGCCGCGCCGGGCCAGCGCCTTGCCGTGATGGACATCGCCGCCTTGCAGTGGCGCCTGGGCTGGCTCGGTCGGGTCTCGCGCATCGACC
>NZ_CEXFHW010000254.1:0-4108 GCF_982640115.1 Quisquiliibacterium sp.
CCCATCGACCAGCCATAGACCAGCCGCACCCGCTCCACCCCGAAGACCTCGGCGAGCAGGCGCTCCTGCACCCGCACCGCGTCATGGTAGGTGACCTCGGGATAGCGATCGCCGGTGAGCGGCCAGCCGGTGTTCGAGGGCGAGGACGACAGCCCGTTGCCGAACAGGTTGGGAATGAGGATGAAGTGCCGGGTGGGATCGAGGATGCCGCCCGGGCGGATCAGCCAGCGGGTGTCGAGGTGCTGCGCGGCATACGAGGTGGGATAGACGATGACATTGGAGCGATCGGCATTCAGCTCGCCGAAGGTCTGGTACACGATGCGCATGCCGGGAAAGGTGCGCCCCGAATCCAGCACCACATCGCCCGCCTCGAACACGCCCTGCCCTGCATCCTGCGTCATCGCCGCTCTCCCTGGACCGATGGGCCGATGATGCCCGAAGCGGCAGCGGTACACTGCCCGCCGGTCGCCGCGATGACGCAGGGGCGCCACGGCCGGCCGGGAGAGTGCCGATGACACTGCAGGACCGGATCGACGCCGCGCTGTCGGCGGCGGTGCAGGCGGGCCAGGTGCCGGGCGTGGCCGCCATGGTCACCGACCTGCACCACACCCGCTACCAGGGCGCCTTCGGCGTGCGCACCCTGGGCCAGCCGCAGGCCATGGATCTGGACACGGTCGGCTGGATCGCCTCGATGACCAAGGCGATCACGGCCGCGGCGGCCATGCAGCTGGTCGAACGCGGTCTGCTCGAGCTCGACGCGCCGGCCTTGCGCTGGCTGCCCGAGCTCGCGAGCGTGCCGGTGCTCGAGGGCTTCGATGCGCAGGGCCGGCCGATCACCCGCGCGCCGCGCCGGCCGGTCACGCTGCGCCACCTGCTCACCCACACCGCCGGCTTCGGCTATGACACCTGGAACCCGGAGGTGCGCCGCTACCAGGAGGCCCTCGGACTGCCGCTGATGGCGAGCGGCCGGCGCGCGGCGCTGATGACCCCGCTGCTCTTCGACCCCGGCCAGCGCTGGAACTACGGCATCGGCATCGACTGGGCCGGCCGGCTCGTCGAACAGGCCAGCGGGCAGCGGCTGGGCGAGTACCTGGCGCGGCATGTGTTCGAGCCCCTGGGCATGACCCGCACCGGCTTTGCGCTCACCACCGCGATGCGCGAGCGGCTGGCGCGCATCCATCAGCGTGACCCCGATGGCAGCCTGCGGCCGCTGCACGACTTCGAGATCATCCAGCAGCCGGAGTTCGAGGGCGGCGGCGGCGGCCTGTACAGCACCGCGGCCGATTACCTGCGATTCCTGCGCATGATCCTCAACGACGGCCTGAGCGACGATGGCGCGCGCGTGCTGCGGCCCGAGACCGTCGACCTGATGAGCCGCAACCACATCGGCGGCCAGCGGGTGAGCCCGATGCGCAGCCTGAACCCGGCGCGCTCGAATGACGCCGAGTTCTTCCCCGGCGTGCCCAAGAGCTGGGGGCTGAGCTTCCAGATCAACGAGGCGCCGGCGCCCACCGGCCGCCCGGCCGGCGGACTGATGTGGGCGGGCCTGAGCAACAGCTACTACTGGATCGACCGCGGCAACCATCTGGCCGGCGTCTACCTGACCCAGGTGCTGCCCTTTGCCGATCGGCTGTCGCTGCCGCTCTACCTGGCGATGGAGACCGAGGTCTACCGGGCGCTGTCCGAGGGCGGCTGAGCCACGCCGGGCGCGGCGGGCGCGGCGACCGCGGTGCGCGCGAGTTCGGCCTGATACGAGGCATAGCCCGGCTGATCGACCGCCAGCCGGTCGAGGGTGGTCTGCCAGAGATGGGCGAGCAGGGCCGGGTCATCGAGCGCCACCCGGCCCTGCGCGATGGCCTGCGAGAGCGCCCGGTTCGCCTGCACCAGCCCGCCGTCGGCCACGGGCACGGCCTCTTCGGGCATGGCCGAGCCGAGCAGCGCGGCCAGACGGGCCCGCTCGGCGGCTTCCTGGGCCGGCGCAAGCGCGATCTGACGACGCACCACGCTCACCGCATTGGCCGCCACCCGGGCGTGGAAGGCTGCCGCCGGGGGCAGCAGCGGCATGGCCACCTCGGTGAGGTAGCGGGCGACCACCTCGAGGAGCTCGTCGGGCGTGGGGGTGTTGTGCATGGCAGCCTGGGCGATCAGCGCGGCGCGAGCAGGCGCAGCAGGTCGATGTCGGTCTCGGACACACGCCGCCCGATCTGCGCGCGCTCGACCGCGCGGCCGGGATCGGTGGCCTTGAACAGCGGATAGGAGCGGGCGAGGTCCAGGCAGATCACGCCCCAGCGCAGCGTGCCCATCACCTCCCAGAACAGCGCGCGCTGCGGATCGACCGGCATGCCCGATCGGGCCTGGTAGGCCTCGAAGAGCGCCTCGCGGCTGCCCCAGCCGCCCACCGGCTTGTCGATGGCGCCGAAGCGCCAGGCGGCCACGCAGATCCAGCCGAGGTCTTCGATGGGGTCGCCGACATGGGCGAGTTCCCAGTCGAGCACGGCGCGGATGCCATCGGGCCCGATCATGAGATTGCCGTGGCGATAGTCGCCATGCACGAGCGTGAACCGGTCGGGCGCGGGGCAGTGCGCGCGCAGCCAGGCGAAGGCCAGCTCGAAGACCGGCAGCGAGGCCCCGGCGGCGCGATAGCGCTGATGCAGCTGCTCGAGATCTTCAGCCGGCGTGCGGCGCGGCAGGCCCACGCCCTCGGGCGAGACCGCGTGGATGGCGGCGGCGATGCGGCCGGCCTGCGCCGGCAGCTCGGGCCGCACGGCGTCGAAGGCAGCATCGCGCAGGATGCGCTTGCCGAGGGTCTCGCCCTCGACCCGGCTCATCACGAAGCCCCGACCCAGGCCATCCGCGGGCTCGGCCACCGCCAGCACCCGGGGCACCGGCACCCCGGCTGCGCCGGCGCGGCGGATGAGTTCGGCCTCGGTCTCGAGGCCGATGGCCATGGTGCCCTGCCCCGATTCCGGCGGCAGGCGCCGCAGGATGGCCGGCAAGGCACCGGCCGGGCCGTGGGCCTCGAAGGCCCAGGTCTGCTGGCTGGCGCCGCCCGAGAGCCGGGTGAGGCCCCGCACCGACTCGTAGCCGGGCAGGCTGCGGCGCACGAGCGCAGCCAGCGCGCCGATGAGTGGATCGTTGGCCACCGCGCTCATGCCGGTGTGCCGATCAGTTCACCACCTGGGCGAGCTCGCCGGCGCGGTAGCGGCTGACCATCACCGAGAGCGCCTGCGGGCGGATCTTCGGGCCCTGGCCAGCGCAACCGAACTCCTCGTAGCGCTGGCGGCAGATGCGGGTGGCGGCCTCGCGCGCCGGCTTGAGGAAGTCGCGCGGATCGAACTTGTCGGGAAACTGGGCGAGGTACTTGCGCACCGCCGCGGTCATGGCCAGCCGGATGTCGGTGTCGATGTTGATCTTGCGCACGCCATAGCGGATGGCCTGCTGGATCTCCTCGACCGGCACGCCGTAGGTTTCCTTCATGTCGCCGCCGTACTGGCGGATCTCGGCGAGGAGATCCTGCGGCACCGAGGAGGACCCGTGCATCACGAGGTGGGTGTTCGGCAGCCGGGCGTTGATCTCCTTGATGCGGGAGATGGCGAGGATGTCACCGGTGGGCTTGCGGGTGAACTTGTAGGCGCCATGGCTGGTGCCGATCGCGATGGCCAGGGCATCGACCTGGGTGCTGCGCACGAAGTCGGCCGCCTGCTCGGGATCGGTGAGCAGCTGCTCGCGGGTCATGGAGCCCTCGGCGCCATGGCCGTCCTCCTTGTCGCCCTTCATGGTCTCGAGCGAGCCCAGGCAGCCGAGCTCGCCCTCGACGGTGACGCCGAGCGCGTGCGCCATGTCGACCACCTCGCGGGTGACCGCCACGTTGTACTCGTAGCTGGCGATGGTCTTGCCGTCCTGCTCGAGGGAGCCGTCCATCATCACCGAGGAGAAGCCGAGGTCGATGGCGCCGCGGCAGATGCCGGGCGACTGGCCGTGGTCCTGGTGCATGACCACCGGCACATCGGGATAGGACTCGACCGCCGCCTGGATCAGGTGCTTGAGGAAGGCCTCGCCGGCGTACTTACGGGCGCCGGCCGAGGCCTGCATGATGACGGGCGCGTCG
>NZ_CEXFHW010000255.1:0-4051 GCF_982640115.1 Quisquiliibacterium sp.
GCGGGCAGTAACGACGCTCGGTTCGTCCGCTCGGGTCGCCGTCTACATCAGGCCAGTGCCGGTGCAGCCGGCAACCTGATGGTCGGATTCTCGCTCAGCTGCGCCATCGACTCCACCCCCATGTAGCGCTTCTGGATCGCGTATTCGTCGTTCTGCTCCAGCAGCAGCGCGCCCACCAGGCGCCGGATCGCGCGCTCGTTCGGGAATATGCCGACCACGTCGGATCTTCGCTTGATCTCGCCGTTCAGACGCTCGAGCACGTTCGTGCTGTGGATCTTCACCCGGTGCTCCTTGGGGAAGTCCATGAACGACAGCACCTCGTTCTCGGCGGCCTCCATCATCGTCGCGAGCTTCGGGAACTTCTCGCGCAGCTGATCCGTCACGACGCGCCACTGCTTGTGGGCCAGCTCAGCCGACTCCTGAGCGAAAATCGTGTTGATCAGCGCGAACACCATCTGGCGCTGGCCCTTGTTGGCGTAGGCCAGCGCGTTGCGCAGGAAGTGCACTCGGCAGCGCTGCCACGTCGCGTTCAGCACCTTTGCGACCGCCGCTTTCAAGCCTTCGTGCGCATCCGAGATCACCAGCCTCACCCCGCGCAGCCCGCGGCGCATCAGCGAGCGCAGGAACTCCGTCCAGAACGGCTCGGCCTCGGACGGCCCCGTCGCCATGCCCAGCACCTCGCGCCGGCCCTCGGTGTTGACCGCCACCGCGATTATCGTGGCCACCGATACGATCCGCCCCGACTGGCGCACCTTCACGTAGGTCGCGTCGATCCACAGGTACGGCCAATCGCCCTCGATCGGCCGGCCCAGGAACTCGTCGACCCGCTCGTCGATCTCCTCGCACAGCCGCGAGACCTGGCTCTTGCTGATCCCGGTCATCCCGAGCGCCTTGACCAGCTCGTCGACCGAGCGCGTGCTGATGCCCTGCACGTACGCCTCCTGGATCACCGCCGTCATCGCCTTCTCCGACGAGCGCCTCGGCTCCAGAAACCCCGGAAAGTAGCTCCCCGAACGCAGCTTCGGGATCTTCAGCGGCACCGTCCCGGCTCGCGTATGCCAGGTCCGGTCGCGGTAGCCGTTGCGCCAGTTCTCGCGCGTCTCGCTGCGCTCGCCGGGGGCGGCGCCCACTAACCCCTGCACGTCGGCGTCCATCAGGCGCTGCGCCATGAAGCCGATCATCTCGCGCAGCAGATCCCCGTCGGACCCCTTCTCAAGCAATTCGGCCAGTGCCATCCTGTCGTCGGTCATCGGTTCAATTCCTCGGTTTGGTTGAAGCCTGGTAACTCCAACCCTACCGGACGAACCGATGACCCCCGCAAGGGCCCGCCTTTACCGCTCAGCTTCTACACCACGTCCGGGGACGCCACCACGAGCGCCGACACCGGCCTCCGTCTGGGGTGTCCAGAGCAGATTCATCGAAGAGATATCGCGCGTCGAGTTCGAGCCGAAGGGTGGCAAAGAACCCTGACTTGCCCTATCGTCGAACATGATCATGGACGCGCGCCAAAGGTGCGCGATCCCGGGTTGATGGGCGCCGCGCCGACGGAGACGCTGGCCATCAGGGGCCCGCTCGAACCGCCGACAGCGAAGCCGCCACCCTCCTAGGAGCCGCCCATGGACATCAAGCGCAGCATCGAGTTCATCGAGAAAGTCTTCCTCGCACTGATCGCCTGCTTCACGGTCATCGCCATGGTGCAGGAAGTGACGATGCTGGTCGCCCTGCTCAAGGTCGAACTCAAGGACCTGCTGCTGATGTTCATCTATGCCGAGGTGCTCGGCATGCTCGGAGCCTTCTACAGCAGCCGCCGCATTCCCATCACCATCCCGCTGTTCATCGCGATCACGGCGCTCAGCCGGCTGATCATCCTGCAGGGCAAGGACACCGACCCCTCGATCCTGCTTTACGAGAGTGGCGCCATCCTGCTGATCGCGATCGCCGGCTTCGTGGTCAGCCGGATACGGCAGGACGAGGCCTGAGAGCGCATCTTCGGCCAAGCCCGCGGTACAACCCTCAGCGCAACTCCACGCTACCCGAAAGCCCGACCACGATCTCGCTGTCGCCGCCCTCGGCCGGCATCGGCGCGGCCGCCGCACGGACGCCGTCGGCGAGCGCCATCGGCGCGGGCTGAAAGCGCGGCTGCGGACCGAAACCGTCCTGCAGCGTCACCGTGCGCAGCTCATAGCCGTTCATGCCGAAGGCGCGGGCCGCCGCCTGCGCCTTGGTACGGAAGGCCGCAGCGGCCTGGTCGATGAGACGCGCACGCTCCTCATCCCGGCGCGAAGCTGACACCTGAAACGCCACCCCGGCCATCTGCAACCTGGTTCCCAGCGCCCCGACCAGTTGACCGAGATCGCCGAAGTTGCGCGATTCGAGCACCACCTCGCCCCGCACCCGGTAGCCGGTGATGCGGCCCTGGCTGTTCTGCGTGGGCTGGGTCCACACCTGACCAAGCCGCGCCTGCACGCCGGGCACCTTGCGGGCTCGCTCGATCGCCTCGGCGAGCTCGCGATTGACCTGGTCATTGGGCTGGCCGGGCTGGGCGCCCTCGCGCTCCACGGCCATGGTGACGATCATCTCGTCATTGGGCACCCGCGACCGCGCTTCGGCCGACAAGGTCAGCGTGGGACCGGCAATCGCGGCAGTGACGGGCAGGCACAGGGCGATGCCGGCGGCCAGGCACACGCGGTGCAAGAAGGATGACATGACCAGGCACCTCACTGGAGTGGGACCGCTCGCGGACGGAGACCGCCGCGACTATAGACAGATTTGCCAAGCGCGCGCGCGGAAACGGCTCATCCTGCCGCCGGAAGCCAAGCCGCGGAGCGGCCTGCCGCCTTCCCCGGATCAACGCGGGCTATTGGTCATGCTCAGACGAGCTCGAAGCCCTGGTAGCCGCTGTCCTTCATCGCATCGCATGTGCGGCGATAGTTGGGAATGCCGCCCAGGTAGGCGATCAGCTCGCGCTTGGTGCCGTCCGGATCTTCCCGGCGGTACCAGGAGTTCTTGTTCCTGCCGATCATGGTGTTCTCGGAGACCGCCCGATGATGGGTCATCCACGCTTCCTCGGTTTCCGCGGAGGGCTGGATCGATTTCAAGCCTCGGGTACGAACGAAGTCGATGGCGTCCGCGATCCAGTCGCACTGCTGGTCAATGCACACCGGCACATTGCAGATGGCTGCGGCCGGTGCGAACGGCGCCATTGTCATGAACAGGTTGGGAAACCCATGCACCTGCATACCCACCGTGGTCCGCAGATCCCGGCCCCAGAGATCACGGAGCGACACCCCTTTCAAACCCCGCACATCGATGCGGTTGATCGCGCCGACGCCGGAGTCGAACCCCGTCGCGTAGATGATGACATCGACCTCGTGGCGACCGGCCTTGGTGATGATGCCAGATGCGTCGATGGCCACCACCGGTTCCTCGCGCAGATTCACCAGCGTGACATTGTCGCGGGCGAAAACCTCGTAGAAGCCGCTCTCCAGAGGAACGCGGCGCGTGCCAAAGTTGTGGTCGGACGGCACCAGTTGCTCGGCCAGCCTCGGATCCTTGACGCGTTCGCGGATTCGCTCGCGTACGAAGGCCGTGACATAGTCGTTCGCTTCCTGGTTGGACTGGAAGTCGGCAAAGGTGTTTCCCCAGAAGGCAAGGTTGCCGGCACCCCAGAGCCTGCGCAGGTGCGCCTCGCGCTGGTCTGCGGGCACATCCTTGAAGAGAGGAGGATCCGGCAGCACGAAGCCGCCTCGCGACCATCGGACCTTGTCGCGGAGTTCCTCGAATGAGTCGCGCATCCAGGCGAGGTCAGACTCGGTGATCTTTGGATTGCTGATCGGTACCGCGTAATTGGGCGTGCGCTGAAAGACTGTGAGGTGGGAGACGAGCGGCGCGATCGTCTGGATCACCTGAATGCCTGTGGCCGCGGTGCCAAACACCGCCACCCGCTTGCCTTCGAGCGCGACGCCATCGCGGGGCCAGCGGCTGGTATGGCAGCTGACGCCGGCGAAAGTCTCCTGCCCGGGGAGGGCAGGTACCTTCCCCTCGGATAACC
>NZ_CEXFHW010000256.1:0-4034 GCF_982640115.1 Quisquiliibacterium sp.
CCGCATGCTGCGCGAGGCCGGCATCGACGCGCTCGCGCAGCCCGCGTCGTGACCGACGCGACGACGGTGGCCGAGCCGCCGCTGCCCGCAGCGCTCTATCTGGTGCCCGTGCCGCTGGGGGAATCGGCCGACCCGCTTGCCCATCTGCCGCCAGCGACCGTCGCGGTGGTCCGCCAGCTGGGGTGTTTCGTCGCCGAGAATGCCAAGTCGGCGCGCGCCGTGCTGCGCCGCCTGCCCATGGCCAGACCGCTGCAATCCCTCGACATCCGCGAACTCAACCAGCACACGCCGCCGGCTGCGCTGCCGGAGCTGCTGGCGCCACTGCGCGCCGGGCGGGCTCTGGGTCTGCTCTCGGAGGCAGGCTGCCCGGCGGTGGCCGACCCTGGCGCGGCCCTGGTTCAGCTCGCCCATCAGCAGCGTCTGCCGGTGATGCCGCTGATCGGCCCGAGCGCGCTGCTGCTGGCCCTGATGGCCAGCGGCATGAACGGGCAATCCTTCGCCTTCACCGGCTACCTGCCGGTGGACCCGACAGCGCGCCGCGCGGCGATCCAGGAACTGCACGCCCGCAGCCGGCGCTTCGGGCAGACCCAGTTGATGATCGAGACGCCCTACCGGAACCAGGCCCTGCTCGAGGCCCTGCTCGAGGCCCTGCCGGACGATGCCCGCCTGGCGGTGGCCGCTTCGCTCAGCCTGCCCGAGCAGTGGGTGAGGAGCGCCCCGGTGGCGCAATGGCGCAGTGCGCCGGTGAGCCTGCCGCGGGCGCCGGCGGTGTTCCTGCTGCACGCCGAGGGCGGCGCGCCGGGCCCCCTCAGCGCAGCTGCGGCAGCGAGGAAGAAGCGCCGATAGCCCGCACGGCGGCCTGACCGGCTGCGGCACCGATCCGGCGCGCGAGACGCTCGGCCAGGTTTTCGTGGGTGGAGAAATCCACCACCTCTTCTGCCTTGAATTCATCGCGGGCCACGCTGTCGACCGTGCCCAGGGCATCGGCCAGCCCCAGCTCGATGCTGCGTGCGCCCGACCAGACCATGCCGGAGAAGATCTCCGGGGAGTCTTTCAGGCGGTCACCGCGACCGGCCTTCACCACGTCGATGAACTGCTGGTGGATCTCGGCCAGCATGCGGTTGACGATCTGGCGGTGCTCCTCGGTCAGGGGCGAGAAGCTGTCGAGGAAGGCCTTGTTGCGGCCAGCCGTGAACAGCCGCCGCTCGACGCCGACCTTGTCCATCACGCCGGTGAAGCCGAAACCATCCATCAGCACGCCGATCGACCCGACCAGGCTCGCCTTGTCGACGAAGATCTTGTCGGCCGCCGCCGCGATGTAGTACCCGCCCGAGGCGCAGACCTCCTCGACCACCGCGGCCACCGGCGTGTCGGGGTGAAGCTTGCGCAGGCGTCGGATCTCATCGTGAACGATGCCGGCCTGCACCGGGCTGCCGCCCGGGGTGTTCAGGCGGATGACCACGCCGGCCGTCTTCGGATCTTCGAAGGCGGCACGAAGGGCCGCGATGATGGCCTCGGCGGAGTTCTCGCCGCCGGCCTCGATCTCGCCCTTCACCTCGACCAGCGCGGTATGCCGCATGAGACTGCTGCTCTTGAGGCCGCCCGGGGCCCACAGCCCCAGAAAGGCCAGCACCACGGGGGTGAGATAGGCAAGGAGAGCCAGCCGGAAGAAGATGCTCCAGCGTCTGGCCCGGCGCTGCTCCTGCAGCGCGGAGGCGGCCAGCTTCTCGATGACGCCGCGCTCCCAACCGGGGGAACCGGCACCAGCACTGGAACCGGCACCGGCACCGGCCGCCGATGGTGCGCCCGCAGGCGGCGCGGCCGCACCCGCCGCTGATGCGACAGGAGCCGCAGCCACGGGCGGGGCAGCGCCGGCCGGCGGTGTGGTGGCCTCGGACGGCCGGGACGAAGGGTCTTGGGAATCGCTCATGGACTGCCGTTCTCGAATGCCACCCAGACCTGCCCCGCGCCCTCGCGGACTTCCAGCGTCACCAGGTTGCGGCCATGGCAGGGGCCGCCAGCGCAACTGCCATCCTCGGCGCGGTACATCGCACCATGGGTGGCGCACACCAAGTATAGGCCGCTCTCGTCGAAGAACCGGCCCTCGGGCCAGTCGAGTTCCACCGGGGCGTGGGCGCAGCGGTTCAGGTAGGCCCGCAGCCCGCCGCGGTGCCGGACGAGGAAGGCAGGTTCGGGCTGGCGGATGCGGCGGTCAGGGCCGCGCAGGCGGTGCCAGACGAAGCGCAGGCCCTCGGGTTGCTCGGGAACGGCATTGATCGGGCAGACCGCGCGCCAGTGCCGGCCGGGCGGCAGGCCCTCGAGCGCCCGCGGAACCTGCGGGATCAGCCACTCGCCAAGCAGGGACATCTCGGCCAGCACCGCGGCAGCCCCGGCCTGAGCCAGTGCCTCGGCGGCGTCCAGGCCCCCGAGAATGCCCACTGCCCGGGCACCCGCCCCGCTGGCCATCTGCAGGTCGTAGCGGGTGTCGCCGACCATGACCGCCTGGGCCGGCGCGAGCCCGAGCGCCTCACAGATCTCGTGCAGCAGCGCCGGATCGGGCTTGGGCGGGCCCTCGCCTGCGCACCGGGTGAGCGCGAACCGGGACTGCCAGCCGAACGCGGCGAGTTGTTCATCAAGTCCGCGCCGAGACTTGCCGGTGGCCACCGCGAGCGTCACCCCCAGTGCCGCCAGTTCGGTGAGCAGCGCCTCGGCTCCGGGCACCGGTCGGGCAGGTTCGCCCGGGCGGGGCAGCGGCACCAGCGTGCCCTCCCAGTCGAACACCACCAGGGCCACCGGGTGGACGGGCTGCACGGGGGGCGGAAAGAGCACGGTCATGTCGGCGCCTGTCTTGCCGCCAGCGACGCGAAGGCCGCCGGCGTGGGTGCCTCGAGGGTGAGCGGGCGGCCGTCGACCGGATGACGCAGGCTCAGCCGGGCAGCGTGCAGGAACATGCGTCGGTGACCGGCCCGGGCAAGCTGTCGGTTGAGGGTGAAATCGCCGTACTTGTCATCGCCGGCGATCGGAAAGCCGGCATGGGCAAGATGCACGCGGATCTGATGGGTTCGGCCGGTCTCGATCTCGACGCTCACCAGCGAGAAGCCGCCCAGACCCTCGAGGGCGAAGTGCTGCAGGCCGGTCACGCGCGAAATGGCTTCCTGACCCTGTGCACTGACGCTCACCCGGCGCTCGCCCTCATCGGTGAGGTAGCGTTCCAGCGGCTGGTCCAGGGTGCGGGTGCGCAGCGGCCAGCGACCGCTGACCGCCGCCAGGTAACGCTTGCGCGGCACACGGCCGCGCCACTGGGCGTGCAAGGCCACCAGTGCCTGCCGCTTCTTGCAGATGAGAAGCACGCCGGAGGTCTCCCGGTCGAGGCGATGGACGAGTTCGAGGAAGGCGGCCTGAGGCCGAGCGGCGCGCAGACGCTCGATCACGCCATGCGCCACCCCGCTGCCGCCGTGCACGGCGAGACCCTCCGGCTTGTCGACCGCGAGCAGGTGATCGTCCTCGAACAGGATGGGCAGCTCGATCGGCACGGCGGGGCCGGCCGCCGCCGCGTTCGCGGCCGGCTCCGCCCGGCGAATGGGTGGAACCCGGACCCGATCGCCGCCAGCGAGGCGGTCGTCCGGGCGGCAGCGCCCGCCGTTCACCCGCACCTCGCCGCTGCGGATGATGCGGTAGAGATGGCTCTTGGGGATGTCGCGGTAGTGCCGCTGAAGGAAGTTGTCGAGCCGCTGGCCCTCGCCGTCATCCTCGTCCACCGTGAGCAGACGGACCGTATCCGGACTGCCGGAAGGCGCAAGCCGACCTGCAGGCGGAGCCTCAGGTTTTGTCGGTAAGGCCTTCATGTGGTTATACTTTCAGCGCTGTCTGCCGGTGCGGCATCCAAGTCGCCATTGTATCGGCCCGGCCCCCCTGGCCGGAAAGCGGCAGCAAGAGAACATCCTTTCGCGGCTCCCGCCAGGTGGGAGCGCGGAACAACGACAAACCCGAGCCAGACCTTACCGACTGCTGCCGGCGACCCATCGCCGGCAGGG
>NZ_CEXFHW010000257.1:0-4023 GCF_982640115.1 Quisquiliibacterium sp.
GCTTCACCCACGCCCGCCGGGGCGGCCTCGCCTGCGCCGGCCTGCGCCGCGCCGCGGGCCAGTGCGCGGCCCAGCACGAGCGGATCGGCGGGCAGGTGCGGGGCGAGGTGCCGGGCCACCGCGATCGGACCCATGCCGGGGCCGCCGCCGCCGTGCGGGATGCAGAAGGTCTTGTGCAGGTTCATGTGGCAGACATCGGCGCCGATGTGCCCGGGGGAGGTCAGGCCGGCCTGCGCGTTGAGGTTGGCCCCATCCATGTAGACCTGGCCGCCGGCGGCGTGCACCTGGGCGCAGGCCTCGCGGATGCCGGCTTCGAACACGCCGTGCGTGGACGGGTAGGTGACCATCAGCGCCGCAAGCCGGTCGCGGTGGGCCTCGATGCGTGCCGCGAGGTCGGCCATGTCGATGTTGCCCTGCGCGTCGCAGGCCACGACCACGATCCGCAGCCCCATCATCTGCGCGGTGGCCGGATTGGTGCCATGGGCCGAGGCCGGGATCAGGCAGACATCGCGGTGGCCCTGGCCCTGCGCCGCGAGGTAGCTGCGGATGGCCAGCAGACCGGCGTACTCGCCCTGCGCGCCGGAGTTGGGCTGGAACGACACCGCGTGCATGCCGGTGATCTGCGCGAGCCAGCGGCCGAGCTGGCCGAGCATCTCGGCATAGCCGCGGGCCTGCTCGGCAGGCGCGAACGGATGCAGCGCGGCGAGTTGCGGCCAGCTGAGCGGGGCCATCTCGGCGGCGGCGTTCAGTTTCATGGTGCACGAGCCCAGCGGGATCATCGAGTGCACCAGCGAGATGTCCTTGTTCTCGAGGCGCTTGAGGTAGCGCATGAACTCGGTCTCGCTGTGGTAGCGGCTGAACACCGGGTGGGTGAGCGCCGGCGTGGCGCGGCGCAGCGCCGGCGGCAGGCTGGCTGGCTCGGCGCTCAGGCTGGCAGCGGTCGAGGCCACCAGCGCAGCGTCGGGCCGGGTGCCGGTGAACACGAAGGCAAGATCGGCGATGTCGGCGAGCGTGACGGTCTCGTCGAGGCTCACGCCGAGCCGGCCCTGGCCGTGGTCGCGCAGGTTGATGCGGCACTGCGCGGCGCGCGCCAGGATCGCGGGCGCGCGCTCGCCGGCATCGATGCACACCGTGTCGAAGAACTCGGCATGCCGGGGCGCGAGCGTCGGGCCGGCCAGCGCCAGCAGCAGCCGCGCCAGACCGTTGACCCGCAGCGCGATCCGCAGCAGGCCCTGCGGGCCGTGGTAGATCGCATAGAACGCGGCCATGTTGGCGAGCAGCGCCTGCGCGGTGCAGATGTTGCTGGTGGCCTTGTCGCGCCGGATGTGCTGCTCGCGGGTCTGCAGCGCCATGCGCAGCGCCGGGTTGCCGGCGGCATCGCGCGAGACGCCGATCAGGCGGCCCGGCATCATGCGCACCAGCTCCTCGCGCACCGCCATGAAGGCGGCGTGCGGGCCGCCGAAGCCCAGCGGCACGCCGAAACGCTGCGCCGAGCCGATCGCCACATCGGCGCCCATCTCGCCCGCGGTGCGGATCAGCATCAGCGCCAGGGGGTCGGTGCCCACGCAGACCCGCGCGCCGGCGGCGCGCAGCCGCGCGATCAGATCACCGTGGTCGCGCACCCGGCCCTCGGTATCTGGGGTCTGGAGGTGGGCGCCGAAGACCGTGGCCGGATCGAGGTCGCGGTCGGGGTCGCCGACCTGCGGCTGCAGACCCATCCAGCGCGCGCGGGTGACCATGACCGAGATCACCTGCGGATGCGCGCCGGCATCGATGAAGAAGGTCTGGCTCGCACTGCGCGAGGCCCGCCGGCACAACGCCATGGCCTCGGCCGCGGCAGTGGCCTCGTCGAGCAGCGAGGCATTGGCCACCGGCAGTCCGGTGAGCTCGACCACCATCTGCTGGAAGTTGAGCAGCGACTCGAGGCGGCCCTGCGCCACTTCGGCCTGATAGGGCGTGTAGGCGGTGTACCAGCCCGGGTTCTCGAACAGGTTGCGGCGGATGGGCTCTGGCGTGAGGGTGCCGTGATAGCCCGCGCCGATGTAGGAGCGCCAGACCTGGTTTTGCCCGGCGATGGCCTGCAGTTCGGCCAGGGCCGCAGCCTCGGTGGCGGGGGCAGGAAGATCAGGCTCCTGCGCGAGGCGGATGGCCGGCGGCATCGTGGCCGCGATCAGATCCTGGCGGGCGGCATAGCCCAGGGCCGCGAGCATCGCGGTCTCCTCGGCGACCGACGGCCCGAGGTGGCGGGCATGGAACTCGTCGTCGGCGAACAGCGAGCGAACGCCGCCGATGGCATCGGCTGAACTCATGGCGATGCTCCTCAGGCCGCGCCGGGGCCGGCGCTGTAGTCAGTGGCGCTGAGCAGGCCGGCGGCCTGGCCGGGCTGGCTGGGCCGCAGGCGGAAGAGCCAGCCCTCGGCGAAGGGCGACGCGTTGACGGTCTGCGGCGCATCGGCCAGCGCGGCATTGACCTCGAGCACCTCGCCGTCGACCGGCGCGTAGACATCGGAGGCTGCCTTGGTGGACTCGACCACCACGCAGGCCTCGCCCGCGCTCACCTGGCGGCCGGGCTGGGGCAGGTCGACATAGACCAGTTCGCCCAGCGCATCCTGGGCATGGAAGGTGATGCCGACGGTGACGGTGCCGTCGCCGTTGTCGCGCAGCCACTCGTGGCTGGCGGTGTAGCGGAGGTCTGCGGGGTTGTCCATGGGGGGCTCCTGGGCGGCCGTGGGCGCGTGGCGACGGCCTGGCGGCCGCCGGTGCGGGAACCCCCTCTGTCCGTTTGCCTGAGACATTCAGCGAGCGCGGCCCGGGCCGGGCGCGGTCAGCCTGTTTCCTTCGGCGAGGCCGCCGCGACCGCCGGGGCGGGCGCGCGCCTTCTCTCCAGAGAGTCGAAACTGCGGCAGTCCTTTTGCCTGAGAGTTTTCGGGGCGATACACCTTCGGCGCCACCCGCGATGCCGCGGGTGATCTCTCCCGCCGCAGTCAATCGACTGGCGCGCAGAGTGCCCACCGGGGCAGGCGATGTCAAGCCGAGGCCGGTGCGGTTCGGGGGGATTGCGCGTCGGGATGCGTCGGGACGGGTGGGTATCCGGTCGGGGCCGGTTCATGGGTTGCGCGGGCGGCCGGCGCCGGCGCTTTCGCGCGCGATCAGCAGGATGCCGGCCACCGCCATCGCCAGTGCCACGGCATGCGCCCAGCCCACCGATTCGCCCAGCGCGGCCACGCCCACCGCCGTGGCCGCCAGCGGCATCGCGATGGTGAAGACTCCGGCGTGTCCGGCCGGCACCCGCTGCAGGCCCGACAGCCACAGCCAGACCGAGACGATGCTTGCCGACACGGAGTAGAAGGCGAGCAGCAGCCAGTGGCCCAGGCCCACCGCGCCGAAGTCGAAGTGCAGCGCCTGCCACAGCCCGGGTGGGGTCATCAGGGCCAGCCCGATCGCGTTGATCCAGGCCGAGATCCGCATCGGCGGCAGTTGCGCCGTGAGTCGCCGGCCGAGCAGCGCATAGATCGCCTCGCAGACCACGCAGCCCAGCACCAGCAGGTTGCCGGCGAGCGAGCCGGCTCCGCCAGCATCGCCGCGCGCCAGGGAGAGCAGCACCACGCCCCCCACCGCGAGCCCGACCGCCGTCCAGCCGCGCGACCCGAGATGCTCGCGCAGCCAGACATGACCGCCGAGCGCCACCACCGCCGGCAGGGTGGCGAGGATCACGCCAGCGGCACTCGCCGAGGTGAGCGACAGGCCGGCGAGCATGCAGATCGAGAACAGGAAGTTGCCGAAGAACGACTGCGCGAACAGCAGCCGGGCGTGTGGACGCGCCTGGGCGAGACCGCCGCTCCAGGGCAGCATCAGCAGCGCCGCCAGGCCGAAGCGCAGCCAGGCCAGCAGGAACACCGGGAACACCTCGGTGAGCGGCTTGCTGAGTGCGGTGTAGCTGCCGACCAGGGCCATGCCCGAGAAGAGCAGCAGGTAGCCGCCAAGGGCGGAGGCGGCAGGCGCGGGCTGGGCGGCAGGCATGGTC
>NZ_CEXFHW010000258.1:0-3898 GCF_982640115.1 Quisquiliibacterium sp.
GACCTCGGTGCGGCCGGCCAGCAGGGTCACATCCACCGGGAACCGGCTCCCGGCGTCCACCCGGATGGCGTCGCCCGGGCGCAGGCGCAGCGCCGGCACGGTCTCGGTGGGTGCCTGCAGGAAGGCATCGACATCCGCCAGGGGCGGGCCGGTGAGCCGCAGCGCGCGCTCCGGCATCGCCGCTGCCAGCGCGTCGAGGGCGCGACTGGCGCGGCGGCGGGCCAGCCACTCGAGGTGCCGGGCCGCGAGGAGCAGGAACACGAACATGGTCACCGAGTCGAACCACACCTCGCCCTGACCGCGCCAGGTGGCCCAGACGCTGGCCGCGAACGCCGCGCCGATGCCCAAGGCGACCGGCAGATCCATGCCCGGGCTGCGGTGCCGCAGGCTGCGCCAGGCACCCTCGAAGAAGGGCCGGGCGGCATAGAGCACCACCGGCAGGGTGAGCAGCAGGCTGGCCCAGCGCATGAGCGCGGCATGGTCGGCCTCGATCTCGCCCGCCTGCGCGGTGTAGGCTGGCCACGCGTACATCATCACCTGCATCATGCCCAGCCCGGCCACGAACAGGCGCCGCGACAGCGATCGCCGGGCCTGGGCTTCCTGGGCCCGCCGTTGGCGCAGGTCGCTCGGCAGCGCCCGGTAGCCCACCGCCGCCACGCTGGCCAGCAGCCGCGACAGCGAGGCGCGCGCCGGATCCCAGCGCAGCAGCGCCCGCTCGGTGGCCTGGTTGACCGAGACCGAGACCACCCCGGGCTGACGCGCCAGGGTGCGTTCCACCAGCCAGCCGCAGGCGCCGCAGCGCAATCCCTCGATCATCAGCGAGGCCTCGCTGCAGGCGGCGCCGGTGGCCGGATCGGCCGGGCCGTTGCGCACCAGCGTCGCATTGAGGTCGGGTTCGTCGTAGAGCGCGAGTTCGGCGGCCAGACTCTCGGGCAGGGCCTGCGCACCCGCGGCCGGCGCGCTGCGGTGGCGGTAGTAGTCGGTCAGCCCGGCCGCGGCGATGGCCTCGGCCACCGCCTGGCAACCGGCGCAGCACATCGGCTGCATCCGGCCGTCAACACGGGCCAGCCAGCGGCCGGGCTCGGCCACCGGCTGGCCGCAGTGAAAGCAGGCGGCTGCCGTCGGCGTCGGGCTCGGGTCGGCGCTCGGGGCGGCGGCGCGGCTGCCCGGCGCAGCGGCCGCGGTCGCGCGTCCGGGTGCCTGCCGATCGGTCGGGTCGATGAACATGGCCACTCAGAACACGCTCAGGCAGGCATCGACCACCCGGTGCAGGTGCGCGCCCGGATCGAGCCGGGCGAGGCCGGCCAGTCCGAAGCCCGCCACCAGCAGGCCGGCGATGCGGCGCGGCGTGGGCCTTGCCAGCCAGCGCTGGCCGGCGGCGGCGCCCGCGCCGATCAGCAGCAGGTTGGGCAGCGTGCCCGCGCCGAAGGCGAGCATCAGCAGCGCGCCCTGCAGCGGCGAGCCCGAGACCAGTGCCGCGATCAGCACGCCGTAGACCATGCCGCAGGGCACCCAGCCCCAGACCAGTCCGGCCTGCCATGCCTGCCAGGGAGTGCGGGCAAGCAGCAGGCGCGAGGCCAGCGGCTGCAGCCGCCGCCACAGTGCCGCGCCCACGGGCTCGAGCGCGACCAGGCGCAGCGCGCCGGTCAGATGCAGCCCGATGGCGATCAGCAGCAGGTTGGTGGCCACGAAGGCGAGTTGCTGCAGCGGCAGCACCCGCGACACCAGCGTGGCCGACGAGCCCAGGCTGCCGGCGAGCGCACCGGCCAGCGTGTAGCTGGTGAGCCGGCCGAGGTTGTGACCGATGAGCAGCCCCGCAGGGCGGCGCAGGCCCTCGGCGCGCACCGCGATGACCGCACCTCGTCGGCCGGCGCTGCCGGCCATGACCGAGACCAGCCCGCCGCACATGCTGGCGCAGTGCACGCCGCCGAACAGGCCGACCAGGAACACCGACAGCAGGGTGACGCCGGTCATGGGCGAGGCCCCGGTCGCGGCAGGTCCGGTCGCGGCAGGCCCGATCGCGGGCAGGCATTGGGCCGGCAGGCGGCAGCGGGTCGGGAAGGCGAGGGATGGACGGGAGTCTTGGGCATAGAATGGGACGATCGCGGCGAGGCGCGCCGCCGGCCGCCGCCCGCGGGCGCGTGCAACCCGGCCGCGCAGCCCCCCGAGCGTAGGCCGGCCTGGCCGCCTCTTCCACGACAATTCTCAATGGCCCGAACCCTCTGGACTGACGATGCCGGCCTGCCGGTCACCTGGGACCAGACCCGCCTGCCCTTCGAGCAGGTGGCCATCGCGCTGCATGACGCCGAGGCCTGCGCCCATGCGATCGCCAGCATGCAGGTGCGAGGTGCGCCCCTGATCGGCGCGGTGGGCGCCTGGGGGCTGGCGCTGGCCCTGCGCGAGGCCGCCGACGATGCCGCCCTGCAGTCGGCCTTCGATCGGCTGGCCGCCACCCGGCCCACCGCTGTCAACCTGCGCTGGGCGCTGGCCCGGGTGCGCGCGGCGGTGCTGCCGCTGCCGGTGGCCGCGCGCGCGGCCCGCGCGCATGCCGAGGCGCTGCGCCTGTGCGATGAAGATGTCGCCTGCAACGCTGCCATCGGCCGCCATGGCCAGGCCCTGCTCGAGCCCCTGCGTCGTGACGGGCGGCCGCTGCAGCTGCTCACCCACTGCAATGCCGGCCGGCTGGCCACCATCGACCACGGCACGGCGCTCGCACCCATCTATGCGCTGCACGAGGCCGGCGTGGCGCTGCATGTCTGGGTCGACGAGACCCGGCCGCGCAACCAGGGTGCCAGCCTCACCGCCTGGGAGCTCGGCGAGCGGGGCGTGCCGCACACCGTCATCGCCGACAACGCCGGCGGCCAGCTGATGCGCGAGGGTCGGGTCGACGCGGTGATCGTCGGCTGCGACCGCGTGGCCATCAACGGCGATGTCGCCAACAAGATCGGCACCTACCTCAAGGCGCTGGCCGCGCACGACAACGGCATCCCCTTCCTGGTGGCCTGCCCGGTCTCGACCATCGACCCGCAGGCCGCCGACGGCAGCGCGATCCCGATCGAGGCCCGCGACCCCGCCGAGCTCACCCGCATCAGCGGCCGCGACGATCAGGGCCGGGTGGTGTCGGTTCAGCTCACCCCCGATGGCTCGCCCGGCCTGAATCCGGCCTTCGATGTCACCCCGGCACGGCTGGTGAGCTGGCTGATCACCGAGCACGGCCCCTGCCGGCCCGACGCCTCGGCGCTGCGCGGCCTGCCGGGCCTGGCCGGCCCGATGCGAGGCCCGACGCGAGGCCCGACGCGAGGCCCGGCATGAGCGCGCGCACCACCGGCGGCCCCGAGCCGGGCGCCCACGACCCGGCCATGCGCCACGAGCAGGCAGCGCGCGCCGCGCTGATCGAGGCCTGCCGCACCCTCAATGCCCGCGGCGTCAACCAGGGGAAGGCCGGCAACGCCTCCCTGCGCTGGGACCGCGGCGCGCGCGCCGGCCTGCTGGTCACGCCCTCGGCGCTGCCCTACGAGCGCATGCGGCCCGACGACATCGTCTGGCTCTCGCTCGACACCCTCGCCGGCGCCATGCCCGATGACGAGCGCCCCGCCGTCATCGATGCCGACGGCCAGCGGCCGAGCTCCGAGTGGCGCATCCACCGTGACCTCTATGCGGCGCTGCCGGCGGCCGCGGCGGTGGTGCATGCCCATCCGCCGCATGCCACCGCGCTCGCCTGCCTGCCCGAGATCCAGGCCGCTGGCATCCCGGCCTTCCACTACATGGTCGCGATGGCCGGCGGCGCCGACATCCGCTGCGCGGGCTATGCCACCTTCGGCACCCAGGCGCTGAGCAACCAGGTGCTCGCCGCGCTCGCCGGCCGGCGGGCCTGCTTGATGGCCCACCACGGCATACG
>NZ_CEXFHW010000259.1:0-3875 GCF_982640115.1 Quisquiliibacterium sp.
GGCGAGTCGCTGCCGGTGCCGCGCGGCCCGGGCCAGCCGGTGGCCGGCGGCGCAGTCAATGCCGGCAGCCCGGTGCTGGCGCAGGTGCTGCACGCCGTGGGCGACAGCACCCTCTCGGGGATCGAGCGGCTGATCGAGCGGGCCGGTCATGACCGTCCGCCGGTGGCCCGCGCCGCCGACCGGGTGGCCCGGTGGTTCATCGGCGCGCTGCTGCTGCTGGCCGCGGGCGTGGCGCTCGCCTGGTGGCAGCTCGACCCGGCGCGTGCCCTGCCGGTGGCCATCGCGGTGCTGGTGGTGTCCTGCCCCTGCGCGCTCTCGCTGGCCACGCCGGCGGCGCTGGCGGCGGCCACCGGCGAGCTCAGCCGCCAAGGCGTGCTGGTGAGCAGCGGCCGCGCGCTGGAGGCGCTGGCCGGCTGCACCGATGTGGTCTTCGACAAGACCGGCACCCTCACCCGCGGTCAGCCGGCGGTGGTCTCGGTGCGCACCTTCGGCGCGATGGATCCCGCGCAGGCCCTGGCCCTGGCTGCCGCGCTCGAGACCGGATCGGCCCACCCGCTGGCTCAGGCCCTGCGCGCCCGCGCCGGCGAGCTCGCGCTGGCCCTGCCCGCGGTGGGCGCGGTGCACGCCGAGCCCGGCAGCGGGGTGCAGGGCGAGGTCGATGGGCGTGCGCTGCGCCTGGGTTCGGCCGCCTGGTGCGGCCAGTGGGCCGCCTGTCCGCGCGGCGATCATGGCGACACCGAGGTCTGGCTGGTCGAGCGGCAGGCCGCCCTCGCCTGCATCCGGCTGAGCGACCCGCTGCGGCCGGAGGCAGCCGCCACCGTCGCGGCGCTCGAGGCCGCAGGGCTGCGCGCCCATCTGCTGAGCGGCGACCACGACGCACCCGCGCGGCAGGTGGCCGGGCAGCTCGGTCTGAACCTGCTCGGCGCCCAGGCCGGGCCGGCCGACAAGCTCGACCGCGTGCGCGACCTGCAGCGGGCCGGGCGGCGCGTGCTGATGGTGGGCGACGGCGTGAACGACGCGCCCGTGCTGGCCGCGGCCGATGCCTCGGTGGCGGTGGGCCAGGCCACCGCGCTGGCCCGCACCGCCGCCGACTGCGTGCTGCTGGCCGACGACCTCGGCCGTGTGGCCGCCCTGCAGGCCATGGCGGTGCGCACCCGGCGGGTGGTGCTGCAGAACCTCGCCTGGGCAAGCGCCTACAATGCCGTGGCCATCCCGGCGGCAGCGCTCGGGCTGGTACCGCCCTGGGCCGCCGCGCTCGGCATGTCGGCCAGCTCCCTGCTGGTGGTGGGCAACGCGCTGCGCCTGCGGATGCCGTCGTGGAAGTCCTCTACCTCCTGATCCCGCTCAGCCTGGTCATCGTCGCGGTGGCGGTCTGGATCTTCTTTCGCATGTCCGACGGTGGCCAGTTCGACGACCCGGTGGGCCCGGCGCACAGCGTGCTGATGGATGACGACACGCCGGCCGCGACCCGCAAGCCGCCGGTCGCGGCGCCCCCGGGCGCGCCGCCGCACTGAGGCCAGGTGCGCGGACGCATCCCGGACCGCGCGCGCACCGTGCGGCCCCGGTGGGGGCGCTCAGCGCCCGATCAGCGCCTTGTCCTGATGGGCGCGGTCTTCCGGGGTGTTGAGCAGGCTGGGCGGTGGTGAACCGGTGGTCTGCATCAGCAGACAGGTAAGCCCGCCACCCATCGCGAACAGCGCCCAGAACACGAAGAAGCCCACGGTGTAGGCCGCCTCGCGGCTGTCGGCAAGATGCAGGCCGACCACCACCAGCTCATGCGGATCGATCATCGAGAAGAACACACCCTCGGCCACCGTGGCCATGAGAAAGGCCGGCCAGAGCACGACCATGATCACACGCCCGAAACGACGGTCTCCGATCGGTCTGGACATGGCGTTGCTCCCGGCACTCAGGGTTGGGCGGTCACCGCCACCGGCTGCCCGAAACCGGCGGCCGACGCGGTGAGCCGCCAGGTGGCCTCGGGGCCCTCGATGACCAGGTGCCAGCGGCCCTCGCCGGGCAGCGCGAGCGCCGAGCCGGCATAGCGGCCCGGCATCACCGGCCGCAGGCTGTGGATCTGGTCGAACTCGGCGCGCGTGGCGTGGATCACCCGCAGCGTGAGCGCGGCCGGCAGGGCCGTGCCACTGGCGCTGCTCATGGTCACCACCGGGCCGCCGTCATCGCCCCGGACCACCCGGGCCGACAGACCGAGCCGCGCGGCCGCGGCATCGCGCGCCAGTGTGCGGTTGATGGCCTTGCCCTCGCGGTAGTAATCGTCGACCACCATGGCGTGGTTGGTGGAGACGGCCAGCCACAGCGTGACCAGCCCGCCGACCAGCGCAAGCGCGGGCATCAGCATGAGCAGCCACGGCCAGGGCTGGCGATACCAGGCAACAGGCGCAGGGACGGCGTGGCTCATGGAGAGCTCCAGTGGCGGGTTGCGCAAGCCCGCGCGTGGCGGGCCTCGGGGTGCCGGTGATGATGCGGATTCATCGCGGCATGTAGAAGGTGGATTTCTCGCGCACCGCCACGGCGGGGTCGTCGAGCGCCTCCACCAGGAATTCGATGCGGCTGCTGCCTGGTGGGCTCGCGCCGGCAGGCACGCGCACCCGTACCGGCACCAGCCGAGGCTGCACCGGCGGCACATCGATCTCGGGCTCCGAGGCCACCACCGCCGAGGCGATGCCGTCGACGCGGATGCGCAGCCGGCGCGGGCTTTCGGTGGTGTTGATCAGCTGCAGCTGGTACACGTTCTCGATCATGCCGCCCTCGACCTCGCGGCCGAGCGAGCCGCGATCGCGCATCACATCGACCTTCAGCGGCGTGCGCAGCGCGAGATGTCCGAACAGCGCCACCGTCACCGCGAGCAGGATCGCGCTGTAGACCAGCACCCGCGGGCGCAGCGCCCGGCGCAGCAGCTGCCCACCATGCCATCCGCGGGCGAGCGCGTTCTGCGTGGTGTAACGCACCAGACCGCGCGGGTAGCCCATGCGGTCCATGATGCGATCACAGGTGTCGACGCAGGCGGCGCAGCCGATGCACTCGTACTGCAGGCCGTTGCGGATGTCGATGCCGGTGGGGCAGACCTCCACGCACAGCCCGCAGTCGATGCACGAGCCCAGGCCGATCGCGGCCGGATCGGCCTTGCGCGAGCGCGAGCCGCGCGGCTCGCCGCGGGCCTCGTCGTAGGTGATGATCATCGTGTCCCGATCGAACATCGAGCTCTGGAAGCGCGCGTAGGGGCACATGTACTTGCACACCTGCTCGCGCATCCAGCCGGCGTTGCCGTAGGTGGCAAAGCCGTAGAACAGCACCCAGAACGCCTCCCAGGGGCCGAGCGCAAGGCCGCCGATCTCGGCCAGCAGCGTGCGGATCGGCGTGAAGTAGCCCACGAAGCTGATGCCGGTCCACAGCGCCACCGCCAGCCACAGGCCGTGCTTGGCGGTCTTCAGGCCCAGCCAGCGGGCATCGCGCGCCCCCTGGTCCAGGCGCATGCGCGCCACCCGGTCGCCCTCCACCCGGCGCTCGATCCACAGGAAGATCTCGGTGTAGACCGTCTGCGGGCAGGCATAGCCGCACCACAGGCGCCCGGCCACCGCGGTGAACAGGAACAGCGACAACGCGGAAATCACCAGCAGCCCGGTGAGATAGATGAAGTCCTGCGGGTAGAGCACCACCCCGAAGAGATAGAAGCGGCGCGAGAGCAGGTCGAAGAGCACCGCCGGCCGGTCGTTCCAGGTGAGCCAGGGCAGGCCGTAGAACACCAGCTGGGTGATCCAGACCATCGCCCAGCGCCAGCGCGCGAACAGCCCGCTGACCGCGCGCGGATAGATCTTGCGACGCACCTCGAAGAGGTCGTCGCGCTCGGGCGGCGC
>NZ_CEXFHW010000260.1:0-3872 GCF_982640115.1 Quisquiliibacterium sp.
GAACCGGGCCGCCGAGACCGTCCGGCATGCGCTGCGCGGGCTGCGTGACAACCCGCAGCCCGCCGCTGCCGATCTGGCCTCCGTGGCCACCGCCGCCGCCGCCCGCATCCTCGAGGGCCGCGACATCCTGCAGCTGCTCGACCGGCCGGGCGCCGAGAGCGGCCAGTACCATGCCCTGAACTGCATGACCATCGCCACGCTGGTCGCCAAGACCATGCGCCTGTCGCCCCAGGCGCTGACCGATGTCGCCCTCGGCGCCCTGGTCCATGATGTCGGCAAGGTGCTGATCCCGCACCGCGTGCTGCGCGAGGCCAGGCGCAGCCCTGCCGAGGAGCGGGTCTATCGCGACCATTGCCAGATCGGGCTCGAACTGGCTCGCGGCACCGGGGTGTTCCCCGAAGCCGTGCTGAACCTGATCCGCGACCACCACGAGGCGGCCGATGGCAGCGGTTTTCCGGCCGGCCGGCCGGGCGGCGAGCTGTCGCAGCCGACGCGGATTCTGGCGCTGGTGTACCGCTATGACCGGCTGTGCGGCCCCGAGTCTCCCGACCGTACGCCTCTGAGACCGGCCGACGCCCTGCGCCGGATCTGGCGCGACGAGCGCAAGCGGATCGACCCTGATGTGTTCTCGGCGCTGGTGAGCGTGCTCGGGGTGTACCCGCCCGGCAGCATCGTGCAGCTCTCCGATCTGCGCATCGCGCTGGTGATCGCGCCCAGCGCGCGCTCGACCCTGCCGCTGGTGCTGATCTACCAGCCCAGTCGGACGCAGGAGCAGGCCAATCTGCTCGATCTCTCTGCGGATGGTGACGGGCTGACCATCGAGAAGCATCTGCTGCCCCACGAGCTCTCCCGCGAGGCGCTGCAATGGCTCGACCCGCGAGAGCGGCTGGTCTACTACTTCCGCGGCGCCGAGCCCGACTGAGCGGCCGTCGGCCCTCGGCGATGCGGCGCATCAACGCGCCACCACATCCCGGCGATCGCCGCCGCCGGGCTTGACCGGCGTCAATCTGCGGGCGGCCTGGTCGGCCATAACGGGTTTCCGATCAATCCTCAGGAAACCGCACCATGACATCCCCTTCCCATCGGCGCGCCGCCGGCGCGCACCGGGCCCTGCTGGGCAGCGCGTTCATTCTGGTCAGTGGCGCAGCGCAGGCGGCGCTGCTGGCCGATGACTTCGAGGACGGTGTGGTCCGCTACACGACAACCGGCGTGGCCGGCGCGGTGAACATCCGCCCGACCTCGGATGTCATCAACACCGGCGGCACCAACGGCTTCGATGCCTTCTTCCCCAATGGCGGCAGGTTCCTGGTCGTCGGCGATGCCGCGGGAGCCATCGGCAACGGCTCGCCGGCCGGCCCCGCCGGCTCGATTGCCGGATCCACCCAGAGCGCGCGCTTCGCCCTGGGCAGCTTCGGGGCGGGTGTCCACCGTCTGGGCGTGGCCTTCGACTTCGTGTTCGACACCAGCCTCGCGCCGGGCACCACCCAGGCCCGCAACCCCGACGACTTCGTGGTCACGCTTCGCGACAGCGCCGGGGTGCTGCTCGAGTTGCTGCGATTCGACGATGTGCTGCGTAACGAGGCCGACCGTCGCGGTCGGTTTTCGGGCGAGGCGCAGTTCACGCTGGGCGGCGCTGACCAGGTCTGGCTGGACTTCGGCCTGACCGAATATGCCAACTCGGGCGACAGCGCGGTGGGCATCGACAACATCGTGCTCATTCCCGAAGCCGCCTCGATCGCGCTTCTGGGCATCGGCATGATCGCGCTCGGCTCGGTGCGACTGCGCCGCCGGCCGGCCCCCGCCTGAGGCACGGACCGGACAGCCGCCAGGGCCGGCGTCAGGAGCGGCCCCGGCAGTTGCACGGTGCCGCCCGCGCGCATGCTCAGCGCTCCAGCATGCCGCGACGCATCTGCTCGCGGATCGGCCGTACCAGATAGTCGAGCACGGTGCGCTCCCCGGTGACGATGTAGACCTCGGCGGGCATGCCCGCCTGCAGCACCAGATCCGGCCGTCCGCCGGTGTCCACCTGCACCTGGGCGAGGTAGTAGGCCTGGCCGCGCGCGGGGTCGGTCAGCCGGTCGGCCGACACGCGGGTGAGCGAGCCCGGAAAGACCGGGATGGTCCGGCGGTTGAAGGCGGTGAAGCGCACTTCGGCGGCCATGCCTTGCCGGACCCGGTCGATGTCCTCGGGCTGGATGCGCGCCTCCACCACCAGCGGCGCGTCGGTCGGCACGATCTCCAGGATGGTGACCCCCGGCCGGATCACCCCGCCCGTGGTGTGGGCCTGCAAGCCGATCACCGTGCCCGGGAGCGGCGCGACCACGCGGGTGCGCGCGAGCACCGCGGCCGCCGCTTCCAGGCGTTCCGCGCTCTCGCGCAGTCGTGCGCGAAGATCCTGGATGCGGTCGTCGGCTTCGCGACGCTGCTGGTTGCGCAGGTCGCTCATGCGCAGCGCGGTCTCGCTGATCAGCGCCGAGGCCTCGGCGATGTCGGCTTCGGCGCGGCCGATGTCGGCCTGCAGGTCCGCCTCGGCGCGGCGCAGCGCGAAGTAGCGGGTCTTCAGGTACATGCCCGAGTCCAGCAGCGACTGCGCACCGGCGATCTCCTCGGCGATGTAGCCGAGCTTCACCCGCGTGGCGGCCAGTTCTGTGCGCCGCCCGCCGATCTTCTCGCGGGCCTGCTGCTGGCGCTGACCGAGCACCTCGAGCTGACCGGCGAGCGCGGCCCGGCGGCTGGCGTGCAGCCGCGACTCGCCGTCGAGCAGGCGCGCCACCACCGGGTCTGCGCGCCGCGACTCCAGCGCGTCGTCGAAGACGATGCGCTCGCGGCCTTCGCGCTCGGCCTGCCAGCGCGCGAACTCGGCGGCCAGGGCGTCGTGCTCGGCGGCCAGGGCATCGTGGCGGCTGCGGGCGGCCACATCATCGAGCTGCAGCAGCACCTCCCCGGCGCTCACCCGCTGGTCCTCGCGCACCCGGATCTCCCTCACGATGCCGCCTTCCAGGTGCTGGACCGACTTCCGCTCGCCAGCCACCTTCACCACGCCGGGCGCGAGTGCCGCGCTGCTGATCGGCGAGAAGGCCGCCCAGCCGCCCAGCCCGACCACCCCGAACAGCACCAGCGCAGCGCCCCAGCGGGCGACGCGTCGGCGCGAAGCCTCGATGACGGCATCGGCGGCATCGGCGGCATCGGTGTCGAGGGCCTGCGGCACCGCGAGGGTCAGTGACGTATTGCGCATCAGGCCTCTCCCTGGACGACCTGCAGCTTGGGCGAGGTCTCGGCGGCGCTCGAGCGGGTGGGCATCGGCGTGATTCGCCGCATCACCTGGGCGCGGGGACCGAACGCGCCGACCGCACCGTGCGAGAGCACCAACAGGCTGTCGGAATGCGCGAGCAGGCCGGGGCGATGGGTGATCACCACCAGCGTCACGCCCGACTGCCGCAGCTGCGTGAAGGCGCGAGCAAGCGCGGCCTCGCCGTCGGCGTCGAGATGCGCGTTGGGCTCGTCCAGGACCACCAGTCGCGGCGAACCGTAGAGCGCTCGCGCCAGACCGATCTGCTGGCGCTGGCCGGCCGACAGCACCAGGCCGCCATCGCCCACCTCGGTGTCATAGCCCGCAGGCAGGGCGCTGATCATCTCGTGGGCGCCGGCGAGCCGTGCCGCCCGCAGCACCGACTCCCGGTCGGCGCTGCCCAGCCGGGCGATGTTCTCGAGCACCGTGCCGTGCAGCAGCTGCGCCTCTTCCGGGAGGTAGCCGATGCCGCCGCCCAGCGCTTCGGCATCCCATGCGCCGAGCTCGATGCCATCGAGCCGGACCCGGCCGCTGCGTGGCGTGATCGCGCCGGTGATCGCGCCGGCGAGCGTGGATTTGCCGG
>NZ_CEXFHW010000261.1:0-3872 GCF_982640115.1 Quisquiliibacterium sp.
CGGGCCGCGCGGTGCGCAGCCAGCCGTCGAACTCCGCTCCGAACTGGCTGGCGATCACCAGGGGATTCATGGGCAGTGCTCCGCATCGAGGTCCGTGATGGACTCGTCATTATCGCGAAGCTGGCCGATGAGCCGTGATGCCTTCCGATACCTTCATCGCGGCGCGTCGATGAACAGCACCGTCACCTCGGCCACCAGACGCTCGCCAGACAACAGTCGGCCGAACGCCAGCGTCGTGCGCCCGTCCTCCTCGGCCCGGTCGAGAAACACCTGCAGCCACTCGCCTTCGTCGGCCGCTGACCTGTAATCGATGGTCAGCCGTGCGGTCAGACGCCGGCGGCCGCCAGTGCGCCCGGCGAGCATGTAGCCCATGGCCGTGTCGAGCAGCGTGGCGGTGACTCCGCCATGAAGACGCCCGCGGGCGTTCAGGTGCCTGGGGCCGACCAGCAGTCCGATCTCGAGCGCATCGCCCTCGCCGCGGCTCATGAAGCCGCCGAGGGCATCGAGGACCGGGCTGCTGCGCAGGATGGGGCCGAAGCCGGATGGCACGGGTGCCTTGTCGTTGCTCATGTGCGCACCTCGCGGGAAGCAGGCCGCAGGGCCTCCTCGAAGATCGGCCAGAGGCGATCGGCAGTCTGGAGCCTGAACGCGCCGGCATGGCCGATGCGGGCGAGCCCGAGGGCGGCCGGGTCGATGGCATGGAGCGTCGATCTCGCGTTGGGCATGGCGGCCAGCAGTTTGCGTGTGCAGGTGTCGGACATGGCTTCGTCGTCAGTGAATCGGTAGGCCTGGATGCGGAACCGCGCCGATCGCAGGCTGGGCCCGATCGCGTCGGGCTCGACGCCCCATGCGAAATCGGGATGTCGGCACCAGCGAGCCCATTGCCGGATCGCCGGCGCGGGCAGGTCGCCGACCATACGCAGCGCCCGTCCGGGAAAGTAGCCGAACAGCGGTGTGAGCAGTGGTGCCGCCACATGCAGCATCAGCGGCGCGAGGCGACGCGACTCCGGAGCCCAGTCGCGCCAGTACCCGGAGCCGGCTGCGACGGCGAGGAGCGTGTCGATGCGGGTCTGGGTCAGCGCATCGGTCATGGCGGCATGATGCGTGCCCAGACTGTGCCCGATCACTGCCACCTGCGCCCCGCCGGCCATGCCGGAAAGCGCTGCCACGGCCGCCGGAAAGTCCTGACGCGCCCAGGTGAGCATGTCGGCATCGAGCCCGCGCAGCGAGCGCCTGTGCTCTGGCGCGCGCGAGGCGCCGGTGCCACGCAGATCGAAGGTGAGTACCCGGTGGCCGCGCTGCGCGAGCCAGGCGGCAAACGGTGCGTAGAAGCGTTGCGGCATCGCGAGCCCCCCGGCCACGAGCACATGCCGCCCGGTCAGTGCGGCAGGCTCGTGCACGACGGCCGCGAGCGCAACGCCATCGCTCGTGGTCAGGCACAGCGGCCGACCGGTGGGCTCAGGGTTCGTCATTGGGGCGTGCCGCGCTGCAGGAAACCCTCCTGGGCAAGCACCGCGCGGATCGCCGCACGCAGGGTTTCGGGTGCCTGGTAGGCGGGATGCGCGCGCAGCACCGAGGCCGCGTCGCACACCCGCGTGAACGCTGCGAAGTGGCGCTCGGCCTCCTGCATCTCCTCGCGGTGGATCGCGACGACGGCGCTGCGGTCCGAGCCTCGTGCCGCGGCCAGGTGTCGCACTGCGGGCAGCTGCCGCTCGCAACGGCACGCAGCCTGTGGATTGGCCAGACCGCAATGACCGCTCATGAACGCGTCGAGCCGCGAGCGGGCCCGCGACAGACGCTGCCGATAAGCGTCAGCCGAGACGCCCACGATCTCGGCGGCCTGCTTCGAATCGAGTGCGAAGACGGTGTCGATCACATAGACCAGCCGCTGCTCGCGGTCGAGCGCCATCAGCATTGACTGCGTGCAGGCCAGCGCCACCTGCCGGGCCTCGAGCTTGTCCTGCGGGCTCAGCGGCCCGGCCTCGCCGCGCGCATGCGCTAGCGTGGCTGCGAACTCCAGCCCCTGCCCGAGGCGCTCGGCGATGTCTTCCAGCGACACCTCCGGCGACTCCTTGCGACGGGTGTGGGCGCTCATCAGATGGTTATGGGCCACCCGCCAGACCCAGGTGGAGAAGGCCGCCTCTCCCCGAAAACCCGACAGGTGCGTGACCACCTTCAGCAGGATCTCCTGGGTGGCATCGGCGGCATCGTCACGATCGCCGAGAACATGCACCGCCAGCCGGTAGACGCCGGGCTGGACGGTCATGATCAGCGCATCGATCGCGGCCAGGCTGCCTCCGATGGCCTGGGCAAGCGTCTCGGCCGACGGTTCAGCGATCTTCGTCATCGTCGGGTCTCCACGGCCATGGCGTTGCCACCGTCCTTGCCCGCCATCAGGATCGGTGTGTCCAGCCACTCGATACGAGCCGGCTCGCCGTACTCTCGCACGATCCGATCGCTCCATGAGGGCTGCAGGGCATGGCGGGCGCTGGCCTCGTCCTGCCAGAGGCTGATGGCGCCCGGGCCGCCCTGCGGTGTCGTCACCACATAGGTTCGCAGCAGACCCGGGATGGCGCGCCAGGTGTCCACCGCAGCGAGGAAGCCGTCGACCGGCCTGGCCCGATCCGCCCCCGCTGCCCTGGGCACCTCGAGCAGCGTGGCCATGGCCGCCAGATCGGTGCCGGTGCTGGCGGCGAAAGACTGGGTGTCGATCACCGTCGAGACCTCGAAGAACCGCACCTCGCCTCGGGCGCCACGCTCCTTCTCGACCCGCTCGAACCAGGCTGGCGTGAACCAGGCCTGCGCGCTGGCGAGGTCCTTCCAGTGGTAGATGCCACCAAAGCGGCCGTCGGACCGCGCCAGCGAATACGCCTTGTGCGTCAGCCCGTCGATCGCGCTGTACAAGGGCATCGATTCGCGCATCTTGCGTACCACCAGAAACCGGGGCGCGTACCAGGGCGTGGGTATGCGGACGATGGTCACCACCGACGCCTCCGCGGTGTGGACCTTGTCTGCGAGCGCTTGTGCGAATGCGGGCGGGCTGACCATCGCCGCCGATGACAGCGCGGCGGCGGTGGCCGCCATCGTGAACCGGTTCATGGAGTGTCCTCGTCGAGGGCCCGGCGGACCCCTTCAATGACTTGGACCAGGCACCACGGCGATTTGTGACTGACGCGTTGCAGCGTCATCGCCAACCATGAGAGGCTCTGGGCCGCTGAGGGCCTCGGACGGGCCTACCAGCAGTCCTGGATGAGCTCCGCCAGCATCGCCTGCTCCTTCAGGAACTCGCGCTTCGGGTCGGCGTTGAAGTTCTTCAGCGAGTGCGCCACCACTGCCGGCAGGCTCTCGCGCGGGATGCCCAGTTGCGAGATCCGCGTGGGCAGACCCGCCGCCTGAAAGACCCGCTCGAGTTCGGCAGCTGCGCGATCCGGGGCGAGATCAATCGCCTCCTCGGGCTGCCACACCCCCAGGCCCTGCGCCATCCTGGCCATCGCCTGAGGATCGCGCGGACCGAGCCGGCGCACCACCGTGGGCGTGAGCGCGGTGTTGGCCTCGCCCTGCCCGACCTGCGGGTGAAGCTGGAAGATGCCGGTGGCAAAGCCGTAGACCACGCGGCTCACCCAGTGGGTGCCGATCGGCCCGCCGCCATCGTCGGCCTCGCGGTTCTGCAGGAAGGACGCGGCGCAGGCGGCGATGCGCGGCGCCGGATCGTGCGTGTCGCCCACCCGCGACAGCGCGAGCTGCGAGAGCCGGAAGGCCTGCAGGCGGTCGCCTTCGCACAAGGGCGAGGTCTGCGGCGCGCCCAGGTTCACCACCGAGCGCCAGTACACCGAGGCGCAGGTGGTGCGCACCAGCGACACCGGCGCCGTCAT
>NZ_CEXFHW010000262.1:0-3867 GCF_982640115.1 Quisquiliibacterium sp.
ACTCGGCATTCACCTGGCCGCTGAGATCGACCTCGAGCGCCGAGTTGATCGCGAAGAAGCGATCGATGCCTGCAAGCACCCGTGGTCCATGGGTGTAGGCGCCACGGGCCAGGCGAAGCGCGGGATTGCGGTGCGCCCAGCGATGCAGCCGCGGCGTGCCGCAGACGATGTTGCTGACCGTGACGCCGGTGTCGATGGACTTGAAGGCATTGGTGACCGCGCCCGCCTCGATCAGGTCCAGCGCGCACTCGCCGAGCAGGCCGGTGTGGATGCCGAGGTCGCGATGGCCGCGCAGGCCGGCGAGCACGGCATCGGGCAATGCGCCGATCCCGGTCTGCACCGTGGCGCGCTCCGGCACCAGCGCGGCCACCCAGGTGGCGATGCGCTGTTCGACCTGCCCGAATCGGGCAGCCGGAATGGCCAGCGGGGCCGCCTGGGCGCGCACCACGGCATCGATCCGCAGCCCCTCGGGCAGGGCCGCGCCGTGAGTCCAGGGTGCCTGGGGATTGAGTTCGGCGATGACCACCCGGGCCCGCATCGCCGCGGCCGCCGCGTAATCATTGCCCAGGCCCAGGCTGGGCGAGCCGCCGCCCTCGCCCGGGGCGAGCTGCAGCAGCACCACATCGGCGCGCCATCGCCCGCTCTGGAAGGCGTCGTCGAGCTCGCTGTAGTGCACGGGCAGCACCTCGAGGCAGCCCGCCTGGGCGAGCGGCACCGTGGCGCCCATCGCGCCGTACGACTCGAAGCGCAGGTGATCGGCGTGCGCCGGCGCGAAGGTGTCCGAGAAGGTGGCGCCCAGGAACACCGACACGCCGCCCAGGGCGGCGCGCTGCGCGACCAGCGCGCGGGTGAGAGTGAGCGGCTCGGCGCCGGCCTGCGCGCAGACCACCCGGTCGCCAGGCCGCAGCAAGGCGCCCAGGTCGAGCGTGCCCGGCTCGATCGGGTCAGGCAGCGCGACAGCCAAGCGCGCCTCAGTAGGACGTGGGCAGGCCGAGCACCCGCTCGGCGATGAAGCACATGACGAGCTGCGGGCTGACCGGCGCGATGCGCGGGATCATCACCTCGCGCAGATAGCGCTCAACATGGTATTCCCTGGCATAGCCGAAGCCGCCGTGGGTCATCACCGCCTGCTGACAGGCGTTGAAACCGGCCTCGCCGGCGAGGTACTTGGCCGCGTTGGCCGCAGCGCCGCAGGGCAGGTTGTTGTCGTACTGCCAGGCGGCCGAGAGGGTCATCAGCCAGGCGGCCTCGAGCTCCATCCAGTTGACCGCCAGCGGATGCTGGATGGCCTGGTTCTGGCCGATCGGGCGATTGAACACCACCCGTTCCTTGGCGTATTGCGTGGCGCGGCGCAAGGCGGCGTGGCCCAGGCCGATCGCCTCGGCGGCGATCATCACCCGCTCGGGGTTCATGCCGTGCAGGATGTACTCGAAGCCACGGCCTTCCTCCCCGATGCGGTCCTCGACCGGCACCTCGAAGTTCTCGATGAACAGCTCATTGGAGTCGATCGGCTTGCGGCCCATCTTGTCGATCTCGCGCGCGGTGATCCGGGTGCGGTCGAAGTCGGTGTAGAACAGGCTGAGGCCCTCGGTGGGACGCTTGACCTCCTCGAGCGGCGTGGTGCGGGCAAGCAGCAGCATCTTGTCGGCCACCTGTGCGGTGGAGATCCACACCTTGTGGCCGTTGACCACGTAGCGGTCGCCCTTGCGCACCGCGCGCGTCTTGAGCTGCGTGGTGTTCAGGCCGGTGTTCGGCTCGGTGACCGCGAAGCAGGCCTTCTGGCGGCCCTGCACCATCGGCGGCAGCATGCGCAGCTTCTGCTCGTGGGTGCCGAAGACCACCACCGGGTTCAGGCCGAAGATGTTGATGTGCACCGCCGAGGCACCCGACATGCCGGCGCCCGACTCGCTGATCGCGCGCGCCACCAGGCAGGCCTCGACCACGCCCAGGCCCGAACCGCCGTATTCCTCCGGCGTGCACACGCCCAGCCAGCCGGCCTCGGCCAGCGCGTGATAGAGCTCATGCGGAAAGCCGCCCTCCTGATCCTTGCGCGACCAGTAGTTGTCATCGAAACGCTCGCAGATGCGGGTGACCGACTCGCGGATGCTTTCCTGTTCCTGGGTGAGGGCGAAATCCATGGCAGCCTGATTCTCTTCGGAAGGGTGTGCAAGGGTGAGGCCAATGCGGGAAATCCCCGCATTGGCCTCGGCCGGGCCCCGAGAGTACCCTTGCCGCCGAATCCGCGCGAGGGCGCGGTCCCGATCGGAGCGTGCGATGTTCGAACCCACCCTGGCAGGCAGCCTGCCCAAACCCGCCTGGCTGGCCGAGACCCACAAGCTCTGGCCGCAGTGGCGCAGCCAGGGCGCCGAACTGGCCGCGGCCAAGGCCGACGCCACGCTGCTGTGGCTCAAGCTGCAGGAAGACGCCGGGCTGGCCACGGTGGGTGATGGCGAACAGTCGCGCCAGCACTTCGTGCACGGCTTTCTCGAGGCGGTGGAGGGCATCGACTTCGCCAACAAGGTGAAGATGGGCATCCGCAACAACCGCTACGACGCGATGGTGCCGCAGGTCACCGGCGCGCTGCGCCTGAAGGGCCGCGTGCACCAGGCCGAGGCCAGACTGGCGCGGGCCCACACCAGCCGTCGGCTGAAGTTCACCCTGCCCGGCCCGATGACCATCGTCGACACCGTGGCCGACCGCTTCTATGGCGACAAGGTGCGCATGGCCATGGCCTTCGCCGACCTGCTCAACCAGGAGGCCCGCGGCCTGCAGGACGACGGGGTCGACGTGATCCAGTTCGACGAACCCGCCTTCAATGTGTTCATGGACGAGGTCACCGACTGGGGCATCGAGGCGCTTCACCGGGCCACCGAGGGCCTGAGCTGCACCACCGCGGTCCACATCTGCTACGGCTACGGCATCCAGGCCAACATCGACTGGAAGGAGTCGCTCGGCCAGGAATGGCGCCAGTACGAGAAGATCTTTCCGGCGCTGGCCGCCAGCCGCATCAACCAGGTCTCGCTCGAGTGCGCGGGCTCGAAGGTGCCGATCGAACTGATGAGCCTGCTCAAGGGCAAGGATGTGCTGGTCGGTGTGATCGACGTGGCCAGTGACACGGTCGAGACGCCCGAGCAGGTGGCCGAGACCATCGGCCGCGCCCTGCAGCATGTGCCGCGCGAGCGGCTGTTTCCGTGCACCAACTGCGGCATGGCCCCCATGGACCCCGAGGTGGCCCGGCGCAAGCTGGCCGCGCTCGGCGAAGGCGCGCGGCTGGCCCGCGAGCGCTACGGCGACTGAAGCCTGGCGCTCCGGCCGGCGCTCCGGCCGGGCGCGTCGGCCAGCGCGGCCTCGAACCAGCGCCCGAACCAGTCGACCGCCAGCCGTCCCACCTGGGCAAGCGCGCCCGGCTCGGGGAAGAGATGGGTGGCCCGGGGCACGATGGACAGCCGCTTCGGGCCGCGCAGCTCGGCCAGCGCCTCGCGGTTGATCGCCAGCACGATATCGTCATTGCCGCCCACCACCAGCAGCACCGGGGCACGCACTGCCCGCAGCGCGGCGCGATCGGCCAGATCGGGCCGGCCGCCGCGGGACACCACCGCAGTCACCGCCCCGGGCGCGTCGGCCGCCACCCGCAAGGCTGCGGCCGCGCCGGTGCTCGCGCCGAACAGGCCCAGCGGCAGGCCGGCAGTGCGCGGATCGGTGCTCAGCCAGCGGGTCGCCTCCGCCAGTCGCCGGGTGAGCAGATCGATGTCGAAGCGGGCCTCGTCGCGCTGATCCTCCTGCGCGCTGAGCAGATCCACCAGCAGCGTGCCCAGCCCGGCCTCGCGCAGCTGCGCGGCCACCGCCAGATTGCGCGGCGAATGCCGC
>NZ_CEXFHW010000263.1:0-3768 GCF_982640115.1 Quisquiliibacterium sp.
GAATGGGTCGCGCGGCCACGCTGCGTCGGCGCTGGCCAGGCTGAGCTGGCGAGCGCCGGCATCGGGCAGGGGGCCGGCCGCCATGCGGACCTGCGCGGCTTGCGGTGCCCGCTGCCCGCCCGGGTCGGCCACCGACAGCGCGAGGCTGCGCGCGCCGCCATCGATGGCCAGGGTGATGACGCTCCAGGCGTGCAGCGGCAGCGGCGCGGCCGTTTCGATCTCGCTCTCGCCGCCACCGGCCATGCCCACCCGCGCCCGCAGGGTGAGCGCGGGCGTGAGTTCGATCTCGAAACCTGCGCCGGAGTCGGCGCGGCAGGAGGCCACCACCTGCCGGCCGGCGCGCGCCAGCGTGGGCAGGATGCGGACCGTGAAGGTGCAGGCGGTGAGCCCGGTCAGCATCCCCGCGGGCCCCAGGGTGGCCCATGACCCCAGCGGCACCGCTTGCGCCGCCGGCTCGGCCAGCGTGCGCACCGCCATGGGCGCGGGCTCGGTGCGCACCCCACCGATGGCCGGGTTGGGGTCGGCGCAGATCACCCGCTCGACGCGCGCCTCGACCGGGCTGCCGGTGGTGTTGGCGACATGGAAGCGCAGGGTCTGTCCGGGGCGCACGGACAGGCGTTCGGCGTAGCCGGCGAGCGGCAGCATGGGAGCTCCGGGGTAGAAGGCAGGACGCGATGGTGCGCGGCGCCTGCGGGCCCGGTCAAGGCGATGCCGTCAGGCGCCCAGGGCCAGCACGACCGCCGACTCGTCGATGCTTGCGCAGGCGGCGCGCCCGGGCGCGAGGCTGCCCGCGCGGCGCGTGAACCCGACCAGCTGCAGTCCGCCATCGAGGCGCAGGGCGACCTCGGCATCGTCGGGCGCCATGCCGACGCGGGCGATGCACCCCCCGAGGCGATTGCGTCCGGGAGCCGCGGCCATCCGCCCGGCCACGCGCACGGCCGTCGCCTTGCACAGCGCGATCACCGGCAGGCCCGGGCGCAGCGCCAGCAGTTCGGCGCTCTCGGCGGTGAGGCGCGCGTGCAGTGGCGTGCCGTCGGCCAGCGCCAGGCCGACCCGCACCGCGCCGCCGGCCGAGGGTTCCAGACCCGAGACCGAACACGGCAGGGCATTGCGCATGCTGGTGCGCAGCGCGAGCCCCGCGAGCCCGCTGGTCGCCAGTTCGCTGCCCACACCCAGGCTTGCGAGGGCTGCCCGGCGGGCGCCGGCCAGGCGATCGGCCGCGTCGAGGACGCGGTAACCCGCCGCGGTCAGCCGGGCCCCGCCGCCGCCCGCGCCACCCACGGCCTTCTCGACCATGGGCTGGCCGGCGAGGTTACCCAGGGTTTCGATCGCCTGCCAGGCAGCCTTGTAGCTGATGCCCACGAGGCGCGCCGCCTCGGAGATGGAGCCGGCCTCGGCGATGCGGCGCAGCACGTCGATGCGCCGGTCGGCCGGCTCGTGACCCAGCGCCTGGGCAAGGCGCAGCGCCGGCGCATGGCGCGCGGTTGCCAACGCGGGCGAGGCGGTTCGGGTACGGGTCGCTGCCATGGGCCGATGCTACACTCGCTATTCCCTTTTTGAACAGCGGTGAGCCGTGCCCGCTTCCGTCTTCTTTCGCGCGATCCTGCTGTCGCTGCTGGCTGTGTCGACCCTTGGCCAGCCCGCTGTCGCGGCCGAGGTGCATGTGGCGGTCGCCGCCAACTTCGCGGCGCCGATGCAGCGCATCGCCCGCGCCTTCGAGGAACAGACCGGCCATCGGGCGCTGATCGCGCTGGGCGCCACCGGCGCCCTGTACGCGCAGGCGCGCCACGGCGCGCCCTACGGCGTGTTCCTGGCGGCCGACGAGATCACGCCGCGGCGTCTGGAAACCGACGGTCTGGGGGTGCCCGGAACCCGCTTCACCTACGCGGTGGGGCGGCTGGTGCTCTGGAGTCCTCGCCCCGGGCTGGTCGACGACGCCGGCGCGGTGCTGCGCGAAGGGCGCATCCAGCGTCTGGCGCTGGCCAACCCGAAGCTCGCGCCCTACGGCGCCGCTGCCGTCGAGGTCATGACGCGGCTGGGTGTGCTCGAGGCGCTGCGACCGCGCCTGGTGCAGGGCGAGAACATTGCCCAGGCCTATCAGTTCGTCGCCAGCGGCAACGCCGAGCTCGGCTTCGTGGCGCTGTCGCAGGTCCAGACCGACGGCCGGATCGCCTCCGGTTCGGCGTGGCTGGTTCCGCAGTCGCTGCATGCGCCGTTGCGCCAGGACGCCATCCTGCTCGCCGCCGGCCGCGACAATCCGGCGGCGCGCGCGCGGCTCGAGTTCCTGCGCGGCGAGACGGCGCGCGCGCTGATCCGCGCGCACGGCTACGAGCTCTGAGTCCGGACGGACCCATGGATGCCGTACTGAGCGAGTCGTCGCTGCAGGCCATCCGGCTCACGCTGGCGCTCGCCGCGCTCACCACGCTGCTGCTGCTGATCGTCGCCACGCCGCTGGCCTGGTGGCTGGCCCGCACCGCGTCGCGCTGGCGCGCGCCCATCGCGGCGCTGGTCACCCTGCCGCTGGTGCTGCCGCCGACCGTGCTCGGCTTCTACCTGCTGGTCGCGCTGGGGCCCGAGGGGCCGCTGGGCCGGCTCACGCAGGCCCTGGGCTGGGGCGTGCTCTCGTTCACCTTCACCGGGCTGCTGATCGGCTCGGTGGTCTACTCGCTGCCGTTCGCGGTGCAGCCCATCCAGCATGCCTTCGAGGCCATCGGCAGGCGGCCGCTCGAGGTGGCGGCCACCCTGCGCGCCGGACCCGTCGATGCCTTCTTCACGGTCGCCCTGCCGCTGGCCCGCCCGGGCCTGATCACCGCCGCGATCCTCAGTTTCGCCCACACCGTGGGCGAGTTCGGCGTGGTGCTCATGATCGGCGGGAACATCCCCGGACGCACCCGCGTGGTGTCCACCGAGATCTACGGCCACGTCGAGGCGATGGAGTATGCGCAGGCGCACTGGCTGGCCGGCGGCATGCTGCTGTTCTCGTTCGCAGTCCTGCTGGGTCTGGCGCTGATGAAGCGGCGCAGCCCGGGCCTGTTGTCGTGACCGGGCCGCTGCGCATCCGGGTCGCGCTGGCGCGGCCGACGTTCACCCTGGACGTCGACCTCGAGCTGCCGGGCAGCGGCATCACCGTGCTCTTCGGCCCGTCGGGCTCGGGCAAGACCACGCTGCTGCGTGCGGTCGCCGGGCTCGAGCCGCGGGCGCGCGGCGAGGTCCGGGTCGCCGGTCAGACCTGGCTGGACAGCGCCGCGGGCGTGCGCCTGCCGGTCTGGCGTCGGAGCCTGGGTTACGTGTTCCAGGAGGCCAGCCTGTTCGAGCACCTCGATGTCCGCGGCAATCTCGCCTACGGTCTGCGTCGCGCGGGCGCGGTGGCGCCTGGTGCCGGGCCGGCCGACATGGTGGCGGGCGACGGCCCGGCGGCGCTGCAGGCCGCGATCGAATTGCTGGGCATCGGCCATCTGCTCGGACGCGGCGTCGACGGACTGTCGGGCGGCGAGCGGCAGCGGGTGGCGATCGCCCGGGCGCTGGCCACCCGCCCGCGGTTGCTGCTGCTCGATGAGCCGCTGGCCGCGCTCGATGCGGCACGCCGCCACGAGATCCTGCCCTGGCTCGAGCGCATGCGCGACGAGCTCAGTCTGCCGATGCTCTACGTGACCCACTCGGCCGACGAGGCCGCCCGGCTCGCCGATCGAATGGTTGCCCTCGATACCGGCCGGGTGCGCGCCGACGGCCCCGCAGCCGAGGTGTTCGCCGCAATCGACGCGCCCGTGG
>NZ_CEXFHW010000264.1:0-3765 GCF_982640115.1 Quisquiliibacterium sp.
TTCACCGATTTCGCCCCGGTGGTGGTGGCGGCTGTGCAAGGCACTCGCACCATCACTTACGGAGGCGTCTCCGTGCAGGTGGTGATTCACATGCCAGCCGCAGCGGTCAAGGATGCGCTCGTGCTGTACCACGGCACCGTCTGGTTCGACGACCGTATCCTGCCGGCCGCTCAGAGCATCCTCGACAGCTTCAAGCGCTTGCTGCTGCGCGACGATACGCTGCTGGTCAGCGTCGCCTACCCCCAGCAGAATCGTGAGATCGGCGAGGGCTTGCGGGAGGCGGAGGCCGCCCTCCTCTGGGTGAAGAACGAAGCCTCGAGGGCTCTGGGCGTATCCATCAACCGTGTCTTCATGGCCGGTCATTCCCAGGGTGCCTATCTTGTGACCCGGCTGAACACGATGCATCCGACGGATGGGGTGATCGCCAATGCCCCGGGACCCTTGGACTTCGAGTACCGCTGCCTGCTCGAGGAGCGCGGCGGCGCGCCCCGCAGCGAGGAGTGCGGACTGATGAGCCCGCGCTACGGTCCTGCGTCGGCCAACCCTGCGCCGTATCGCAGCATCTCCCTGCTGTCGTTCACCCAGGGGTTCAAGGCGGATGCGCTGTTCGTTCAGGGGCAAGACGACGGCGTGATCCAGATGCGCTCGTGGCCGCTCTTCAGGCAGGCCGTCCAGACCTGCACGAACTGCCAGCAGCCTGGTTTCCTCGAGGTTGCCGGCGGCCATGAGGCCCTGTTCAGGAGCGTCGAGGCGCGCGCGGCGTTCAATCAGTTCCTGGACCAGCGACGCGTCAGGTAGGCGGTTCGCACCCCATCAGCCGCGTTCGAGCATCTCTTCGATCTGCCCGAGGCGTTCCTTGCCGAAGAACATCTCGGTCCCGATGAAGAAGCTCGGGATGCCGAAGGCGCCGCGCGCCACGGCTTTTTCGGTGTTGTCGATCAGGGCCTGCTTGATGGCGCCGTCCTGCGTCCTGGCCACGAGCGCCTGCGCATCGAAGCCGGCGGTGGTGAGCACCGCCGCGACGGCGGCGGCGTCGGTGACATCGAGCCCCTGTTCCCAGATCGCGGGGTTGAGCGCCTCGATCAGGCGGATCCGGTCATCGCCTTCCAGCGACACCAGCATCCGCAGCAGGTTGACCGAATTGAACGGGAAGGCGGGGTTCATCCGGAATCGGTGCAGGCCGTGCTTGTCGATGAAGCGCTGCATCTCGAGCTTCGCATAGGCGTTCTTGCCCTTGATGTCGGCGTCGCGGATAAAGGGCGGCGCATTGCCGGTGAGCTTGTGCATCCCGCCGAGGAAAGCGGGGGTGATGATGAGCTGCGCACCCTGCCGCGCGGCGAGCGCGCGCAGCGGCTGCCACACCAGGTAGGCGTTGGGGCTGACGAAGTCGAAGATCAGCTCGATGGCTTTGGTCATGGTCGTCTTCCTGTGGGTTCTCGCGACGCTGCATTGTCGCTCGATCGAGCAGTACGCCCAGGCTGCGGCAGTTCGGTCAGGTCTTGATGTCCTTCCGGGCCCCGATCGCGCCTGCGCGGCTACTTCAGGTCCGGATTGCTGGCGTGGTTCCACCAGGCCAGATCGGAGTGCGCGCGCAGGTCGAGCTCGAAGGTCCAGGCCGAGCGGTGCTGGTGCGCCAGGTAGTAGTAGGTGTTGGCTACCTCGGCGGGCACCAGCAGGCCGTCGTTGTCCAGGCCCTTCTTTTCGCGCAGCGCCTGGAAGCACTCGGGCCCGAGCATCTTGCCCAGGGTGTCGGGCGCATCGACCGCACCGTCGATCACGATGTGCGACACATGGATGCCCTTGCTTGCGAACTGCGCGTTCAGTGACTGGCACAGCATGCGCCGCCCGCCCATGGCGGCGGCGTGCGAGTGCTGGCCGGCATTGCCGCGCATGGCAGCGGTGGCCGACGTGACCAGCAGCACGCCCTTGCCGCGCTGCTCCATGTACGGGAACAGCACCTGCGCCAGCCGGAACAGGCCGAAGGTGGCCATGCGCCAGCCCATCTCGAAGGCCTTGAGCGTGGTGCTTGCCAGGCCGCGGTCGCCGATCTGCGCGCCGAGGTTGAAGACTGCGACCGCGATCGGGCCGACCTCGGCTTCGATGTGGGTGACCAGCTGCTCGATGCTGCCTTCCTCGACCGCATTGAGCATGTAGCCGCTGGCCGAGCCGCCCTCGGCCTCGATCTCGGCCACCAGCCTGTCGAGCCCTGCCTTGTCGCTGCGGCGCGCGAGGCAGGCGTGGTATCCCTCGCGCGCGAAGCGCCTGGCGACGTTGCCGCCGATGCCGGCGCCGGCACCGATGACGAGACAGACGGGTTTGCTCATCAGGACCTCCTGGGCGTGAACGGGGCTGGCCCTGGCTGCTGCGCATGCCGGGAACCGGATGCTTGTCATTGTGAACCAAACGGTACAGAATGCAAGCATGGCGCGCCCCCCCGAGTTCGATCGCAGCAAGGCCCTGAACAAGGCGCTGGCGCTGTTCTGGCGCAAGGGCTACCAGGCCACCTCGCTGGCCGATCTGCTGGCGGCCATGGACATCGGCCGCAGCAGCTTCTACGCCGCGTTCACCGACAAGCGCACCCTGTTCATCGAGTGCATCGACCTGTTTTCGGCGCGCGTGCGGGCGCTGCTCGAGCGCGCTCGCACCGAGCAGCCGCCGATCGATGTGCTGCAGGATTTCTTCGAGGGCAATTTCGCGGGCGCCCGCGGCACCCGAGCCGACTGGGGCTGCCTGCTGGTGAACTCGGTGCTCGAGATGGCCGGTGTCGATGACGATCTCGTTGCGCGCGCAAGCAACCACCTGACGGACCTGCAGCGCTATTTCGAGTCCTGTCTTCGGGATGCCGGCGCGAGCCCCGCGCAGGCCGAAGAACTGGCCGCCGTGCTGATGCTGTTCAACGAAGGCATCCGTGTGTCGAGTCGCCGCCGCCTGCCGCAGCCGCAGCACCTTCAGGCCATCGCCGCCACCTTCCGCCTCGTCAGGAGCGTCATCGCATGAGCGCCGCCTCACCCTTGCCGCCCCGGCGGTTCACCACGGTCCGTGGCCACCGCCTTGCGCACGTCGAAGTGGGCAGCGGCGACCCCATCGTGCTGCTGCACGGCAACCCCACCTCCAGCTACCTGTGGCGCGACGTCATCGGCCCGCTCGCGGGCCTGGGCCGCGTGATCGTGCCCGACCTCATCGGTCATGGCGACTCCGACAAGCTGCCCGAAAGCGCCGGCCCCGGCCGCTACACCCTCGAGACCACCTACGATCTGCTCGCCGCCCAGCTTGCCGCGCTGGGTGTCGATGGTCGCGTCACGCTCGTGCTGCACGACTGGGGCAGCGCGCTCGGCTTTCACTGGGCCCGGCTGCATCCCGACAAGGTGCGTGGCATCGCCTACATGGAAGCCATCGTCATGCCCCTGCCGTCGTGGGACGACTGGCCGGAGAAGGCGCGGGGCATCTTCCAGGGTTTCCGCTCCGCCAAGGGCGAAGACCTCGTCCTGCGGCGCAACCTGTTCATCGAGGGCGTGCTGCCCAACTCGATCCTGCGCAGGCTGACCGATGAGGAGATGGCTGTCTATCGCGCGCCCTTCGCCGCGGAAGCCGATCGCCAGCCGACGCTGAACTGGCCGCGTCAGATCCCCATCGCCGGCGAGCCGCCGCACATTGTCGCGCTCGTGCAGCAATACGCCGACTGGCTGAAGACCAGCCTCATACCCAAGCTCTTCGTCAACGCCGACCCCGGGTCGATTCTCGTCGGCCGCCAGCGCGAGTTCTGCC
>NZ_CEXFHW010000265.1:0-3676 GCF_982640115.1 Quisquiliibacterium sp.
AGGTCTTGTGCCTGCGGAATGCATCGTAGGGCAGGAGGTAGACCTGCCTGCGCTTCTCGATGTAGCAACCGGCGGCGGTCGGTCCTGCCTCCGCGGGGAGGCTGTGTGTCACGATCACCGACACCGGCTCGGTTGCTCGCACCCCGAATGACTCGAGAAACCGCAGCGCAGCCGCGGCTCCGGCGCAGATGTCTGCGAAGTCGGCGCCGTCGGCGTCAGCGACGATGGCCTTCGTGTCGGAGCAGGCCTCGGGTGCCGGCCCGGGCGTGGCTCGTGCCGGGTTCGCCGCGCAGGTGAACCCGAGCGCAAGACCGGCCAGAACCGTCGCGAGGAATCGATGCAAGGGATGCCTTCCCCCTTCAGGCTGCATGCGCGATCAGCGCCTGCATGTCGGTGTAGCCGAAGATCGCGCTCCTGTCCGGAACAGACAGCGCGGCCGCGACCATGGCCCGGGCGATCTCGGTGGTTCGAATTGGTCGATACCTGGCCGGGATGAGCGGCGCGAGCAGCGAGAGCGCGCTGGCGAGCAAGCCGGGGGTGTGGCGCGAGCCGACGATCACCGAGGGTCGGAAGATGCTCACCACCTCGGGGCCCTGGCTCATGACGGCCTGCTCGGCCTCGCCCTTGACGCGGGCGTATCGCGGCATGCCCGCGGCGCCCGAGCCGGTGGTTGCGGCGTTGATGTCGGCTCCCACCGCCGACATGAAAGCCAGGTGCCTGACCTGGCCGGAAGCCTTCAGTCCGCTGGCAAAGGCGGCATTGAGATCGACATCGATGGCGCGATGCTGCGCCAGCGTCAGTTTGGCGGTGCCGGCGCCCACGCCCAGCACGCTGAATCCCACGGCCCCGCCGCTGCCATCGCGCAGCGCCTCGACGACGGCCTGCCGCAGCGCCGCCGGCTGCATGTCGGGAACCAGCCGCTCGACGATCTTGGGATGAGCGCCGAATCCGGGCCCCAGCGGGCGCCGTGCGAGCACGATCACCCGGGAGAAACGCTCGGATCGCACGAGTTCGGCAAGCAGGGCCTCGCCCACGGAGCCTGAGGCTCCGAGCACGATCGCGGTCTGGTCGGCGCCTGCGCTCATAGCGCCGTGATCTGGACCTTGCGCCACCTGATGGGCCCGCCCGTGACGCCCTTGACCCCGGGGCCGAACTGCAGCGCGAAGGGGCCGGCCGGGAACTTGCCGTCGTTCATCGTGACCGTCGTGGTGCCGTTCAGCTTCACGGTCACGAGCGGTCCGCGCGCCTCGATCTCGAAGGTGTTCCAGCGTCCGCCGGCCAGGAAGACGGGTGGCACGGGCACGGCCGCGAAGTTGACGATAGCGCCGGTGCCGAACTTCGGATCGGGCCGGATATCCCAGATGTTGACCTCGTAGGAATTGTCGGCGGTGATCTTCGCGGGGTCGGTCAGGCGGATGAAGATGCCGCTGTTGGTATCGGTCGCCGCCCAGAACTCGGCGCGGATCGCGAAGTCCTTGTACGACTGTTTCGACACCAGGTAGCCGATGGTGCCCTTGTCGGCCACGATCGCTCCGTCCTCGGATCGCCAGTTGGCGTCGCCGATCCGGTTCCAGTTCTCCAGGCCCTTTCCGCCGTCGATCAGCGTGGTCCAGCCGCTGTCGAAGGGGTTGATGGCGCAGGCGCTCATCAGCAGGCTGCTTGCGATCACGGTGCCCAGGAGGGCTTGGCGTCTGTGCATGGCGAACTCCTTTCGTGACCGTCGTGAGGGGGCCCGCCCCTCAGGGGCCGGCTCGGAAAGCCGACAGGTGGTTGGCAAGGTGCATCGCGTGGGCCAGTTCGTATTGCGCGCGGTCAAGCGGACCATAGGCGAAATGCGGTTGCAATGCGCCGGTCCAGCCATGGAAGTCGGCGATGGCGCGGTGCAGTCGCGCGAGGGCCTGCACCGGATCGGCGTCGGCCGCGATCGCAGGCGCGCCCGGTATCGGTTCGGCCAGGCCATGGGACATGTGGCCGCGGCGGCGAAACGCCCCGAAGGCCGCGGCGCCCACCGTGCGCTGGAACAGCCAGCCCTTCGAGCGGGGAAATCCGTGCATCGAGTACTCGATGCTCTGGGCGCAGTGCGTGAGGGTCTGCGCCCAGGTCCATCCGCCGTCGGAGGTCGGTTGCCCATTGCCGGCAAGCCGTTCGAGCTGCGCCACGGCGGCGGTGAGGCTGCCCTCTTGCCGTTGTCGATCGTTCACGATGCCCGCTCCGGGCCCGAAGCCCCTGGTCCGACGAAAGTCGCCACGCACGCCGCGCGAGATCGCACGGCCGCGCGACTCGAGCTTACCAGCCGGCACGTGGGCGCGCGGGTCATCGAACCGTCGTCCGGGCCTTGTGATAGAACCCGGCCGCGGCTGGCGCGCTCATCTGGCGGAGGGAGTTTCCATGACCCAAACAGCGAATACTTCAGGGCGTCGATACCCGGCGGTGGCGATGGCCTCGGGGCGTGCGCTCGCGGGGCTGGCCCTGGGCCTGACCCTGGCCCTGCCGGCGCAGCCCGTGCGGGCCGATGCGCTGGACGAGCTGCGCGAGGCGCTGGGCAAGCTGCGTGGCGCCATGCCCCTGCGGGCCACCGTCACGGCCAGGATCAACGCCACGGTCAGGGAGGATTCCGACAAGGCGCGTGTGGAAAGCGGCAGCGCGAGCCTCGTCATGGAAGACGGACCTCAGGGTCTGCGGCTCGTGTATTCGCCCGACGTGCTGGCGCGTTCCTCGGCCGAGCGAGCCGCGCAGCGCAGGGACGGCAAGGCGCCCACGCCGACGAGCACGGCCATGGCGAGGCTCGACGTCGGCGAGCTCGCCGGCATGGCCCAGGCGGCGCCCGAGCTGTTGCGCTGGCTGGAGGTGGCGCGGCTGAGGGGCGAGCGCAGAGACACCTGGAACGGCGCGCCCGCGCGCGTGCTCAGTCTCGACCTGGCCATCGACAGGGAGTCGAAGCACGTTCGCAGCGCCTCGTCCACCGTCGATGTCTGGATCGACGCGCAAGGCCGGCCTCTCGCCAGCAAGGCGGTGTCCAGCGTCTCGGGTCGGGTGATGATGGTGATCACCTTCGAGGCGAGGAGCACCGACGACCGCGTGTATGCCGTGGTGGGCGATCGGCTGGTCGTGACCCGTTGGGAGAGCAGCAGTTCGGGTTCGGGCATGGGACAGTCGGGCGACAGCAAGGCCGTGGTCACGCTGCAGCACGGGGGCCTGAGCATCGACAGCAGTTGCGTCAGATAGCCCGAGCCAGCAGGAACAGGGCGATGGAAAGGCCCAGCAGCAGGCTGAGCAGGTGCTTCTGGAGGAAGGTCATGGCGATCTCCGACTGGCCGGTCGGGGGTGGGCTCGTTGCCTGCGTGAGCAGGCGCTACGCAACGACCCTGCCTCGCGCGGCCTTGATCGCGGAGCGCTGCGCCTTGCCTTCCAGGCGACGCTGCTTCGATCCGTAGGTGGGCCGTGTGGGCTTGCGCGGCCGCGGCGCTTCGCAGGCCTGTGCCACGATCGCCTGCAGCCTCGCCATCGCCTCGGCCTTGTTGCCCTCCAGGCTGCGCGAGCCCTGGGCCTTGATGACGAGCACGCCCTCGCCCGAGATGCGCGAATCGAGGCTGGCCAGCAGGCGCTCCCTGGCGCTGTCGGGCATGCCCGACGCGCGGATGTCGAAGCGCAGGTGGACAGCGGTTGAAGCCTTGTT
>NZ_CEXFHW010000266.1:0-3674 GCF_982640115.1 Quisquiliibacterium sp.
TCCGATCCCCACGCCCGGGCCGGCAGGCCCGGGCGGAGAACCCCGCGCCGGCCAGTGGCCGGCGCCGGGTTCACCCCATGTGCAGCCCACCGTTGCAGGAGAAGTCGGCACCGGTGGTGAAGCCGGCATCGTCGGTGGTGAGCCAGCCGCAGATGGAGCCGATTTCCTCGGCACGGCCCAGGCGGCGCACCGGGATGGTCTGGATGATCTTCTCGCGCACATCTTCACGAACCGCCATCACCATGTCGGTGGCAATGTAACCGGGAGACACGGTATTGACAGTAACACCTTTGCTGGCCACTTCCTGCGCCAGGGCCATCGTGAAGCCGTGCATGCCGGCCTTGGCGGCCGAATAGTTGGTCTGGCCGAACTGGCCTTTCTCGCCGTTGACCGACGAGATGTTGATGATCCGGCCCCAGCCCTTGTCGAGCATGCCGTCGATGACCTGCTTGGTGACATTGAACAGCGAATTCAGGTTGGTGCTGATCACCGCATTCCAGTCATCGAGCGACATCTTGCGGAACACGCCATCGCGGGTGATGCCGGCATTGTTGACCACGATGTCCGGTACGCCGAGCTCGGCACGCACCTTCTCGAAGGCCGCCCGGGTGGATTCCCAGTCGGACACATTGCCCACCGAGGCGTGGAAGGCATAGCCGTCGGCCTTCTGTTCGGCGAGCCACTTCGCGAAGTCGCGGGTGGGGCCGCAGCCGGCCACCACGGTGTAGCCCATGTCGTGAAACTTGCGGCAGATGGCGGTACCGATGCCACCCATGCCACCGGTCACGTAGGCGAGCTTCTGGCTCATGGAGATCTCCTTCAGGTTCGAATCGGGAAGGCCGGGATTGGCCGGATGCGGGAACGGGTCGAGCGGGCCAGGCGCATCACTGCGGCGCGCGGGTCTTGACATAGCTGCCGGGGGCCGGCTCGAGCACGCGCAAGCCGCGTGCCCCCAGCGAGGCAGGGGCCGCGCGCAGCGGGCCGCGATGGCCATCGAGCCAGTCGGCCCACTCCTGCCACCAGCTTCCCGGCCGCTCGGTGGCCTGGGCGAGCCAGGCCTCGGGATCGGCGGGATAGCGCTCGGGCCCGACCCAGTAGCTGCGCTTGTTGCGCGACACCGGGTTGATGGCACCGGCAATGTGACCGCTGGCGCCCAGCACGAAACGCACCGGCCCGTCGAGCAGCTGGGTGGAGCCGTACGCTGCGCGCCACAGCACGATGTGGTCCTCGCGGGCGCCGAACACGAAGGTGGGCACGTTGATGCGACGCAGATCGATCGGCTGGCCAGCGCACACCAGCCGGTCGGGGATGCGCAGCTCGTTGTGCAGGTACATGTGCCGCAGGTACCAGGCATACATCGGCCCGGGCAGATTGGTGCTGTCGGCGTTCCAGTAGAGCAGGTCGAAGGCCGGCGGCCGGTCGCCCTTCAGGTAGTTGCTGACGACATAGTTCCAGACCAGGTCGTTGGGGCGCAGGAACGAGAAGGTGGTGGCCAGCTCCTGGCCCTTGAGAATGCCGCCGCTGCCGAGAGTCTGCTCGCGGTAGCGCACGAAGGCCTCGTCGACAAAGACCCCCAGCGACCCCGGCTCGGCAAAGTCGAGCAGCGTGGTCATGAGGGTGAGGCTGGCCACCGGGCGCTCGCCGCGGGCGGCCAGCGCCGCAAGAGCCGTGGCCAGGATGGTGCCGCCCACGCAGAAGCCCAGGGCATTGATGGTCTGCGCGCCGCTGATCTCGCGCACCGCACGGATCGCCTCGAAGATGCCCTGCTCGAGATAGTCGTCCCAGGTGAGATGGCCCAGTTCGGGCCCGACATTGCGCCAGCTCAGCATGAACACCGTGTGGCCGCGCGACACCGCGTAGGCGACCAGCGAGTTGTCCGGCTGCAGATCCATGATGTAGAACTTGTTGATGCTCGGCGGCACCATCAGCAGCGGCCGGCTGCCCACCTTCGGTGTGCTCGGCGTGTACTGCACGATCTGGATCAGGTCGTTCTGGAAGACCACGCCCCCGGGGCTGGTGGCCACATTGCGGCCCACCTCGAAGGCCTCTTCGTCGGTCTGCGAGATGCGGCCCTTCTCGAGGTCGCTGAAGAGATTCTCCAGACCCACCCGCAGGCTTTCGCCACGGGTGTCGATGATGCGGCGCTGCGCCTCGGGGTTGGTGGCCAGGAAGTTGGCCGGCGACATCATGTCCACCCACTGCTGGGTGGCGAAGCGGATCCGCTCCTGCGTCCGGGCATCGGACTCGATCGAGGCGGCCATCTTCTGCAGGAACTCGGCATTGAGCAGGTAGAGCGCGGCGGTCCAGGCATGCGGACCGCTGTCGTGCCAGGCCTCGTTCGCGAAACGGCGGTCGCTCAGCGTGACGCCGGCATGCTGGATGCCCGACGCCACCAGTGCCTGCCAGCGCTCGAGATACTCGGCCTGGAGTTCGGCCAGCCTGGCCGGCGGGATGACGGCACCCGACGGCAGCGTCAAGGGCGGCAGCCCGGGGAAGCCCGACGGATCGGTGCCGCTGGCGCCGACCGCGGCGGCAGGATCGGGGCGTGCGGACGCGGCAGCGGTATCGGCAGCCCCTGCGCCGGCGGCAGCGCTTCCACGCCCGGCCTTCGCCGCGGCCGGACGCGATGCCGCCCTGCGACGGGTGGACTGCGCCGAGGACGCCATGGATTTCCCCTGAGAAGAGTCCGCGTTGGCGGACGGGTTGCGCTTTTTTTGAGGCATCCTATTGTGCTACCAAAAAATGAAACAACCGGGATATCCCCCGACCGAGCACCACGCGGGGGGCATCGGAAGCCCAGACCCGCACCCGCTGGACTCTAACCGGGGCTGCTTACACCGTCCTTGCGCCGGGCCGCCGTCCCAACCCCAAGCCCCTTGCCCCGAGCTCCCCGTGTACATCGTTGCGATCGCCTGGCTGTATGTCCTGATGCTGGTGTCGGTGATGCAGCCGACGGTCTTTCGCGGCATCGTCACCTTCGTGGGCGCCGGCCTGCTGCCACTGGCGCTGCTGCTCTATCTGGTCGGCACGCCCCAGCGGCGACGGCAGCGCCTGCGCACCGCGCAGCGCGAGGCGGCAACGGTTGCCGAGCCCACGATCGGGGAAGCCCCTGACCCGGCGGCGCCCGCCCCGGCGGCAGCGCCGGTCAGCGAGGATCGATCCAGATGAAGCTGGCCTGCCGGCCGGTGACCCGGTCACGGCGGAACGAGTAGAAGCGCAGCGGGTCGGCCACCGTGCACTCGCCGCCGCCCGCCACCCGGTCGACCCCCGCTGCCGCCAGACGCTGACGGGCCAGCCCGAAGAGATCGGCCTGCCATTTGCCAGGCCGTGCGCCCGCCGTGAAGCAGAGCGCCGCCCGCGCATCGTGGGCAAGAAAAGCCTCACGCACCTCCTCGCCCACCTCGAAGGCAGCAGGCCCGATCGCCGGTCCGAGCCAGGCGATCCAGTCGGTCGACGCCGGCGCCAACCCGCGCGCCGCCAGGACGGTCTGCTCGATGACCCCGCCACACAGGCCGCGCCAGCCGGCATGCGCCGCCCCCACCACCGACCCTTCACGGTTGCTGAGCAGCACCGGCAGGCAATCGGCGGTGAGGATCGCGAGCGGCACGCCGGGCTGATCGGTCACCGCGGCATCGGCCTGCGGCTCGGCGGCTGGCGCTTCGGCGCCAGCCGCA
>NZ_CEXFHW010000267.1:0-3654 GCF_982640115.1 Quisquiliibacterium sp.
GTGGCCGGCAACATGAACCTGATCCTGCCGGCGCCGGGCTTCCACCAGGGCCTGCGCGAGCTCTGCACCCGGTACGGCGCGCTCCTGATCTTCGACGAGGTGATGACCGGCTTCCGGGTGTCACTGGGCGGCGCGCAGCAGGTGCTCGGCGTGGTGCCCGACATGTCGGCCTTCGGCAAGGTGATCGGTGGCGGCATGCCGGTGGGCGCCATCGGCGGCTCGGCGAAGGTCATGGATCTCATGGCCCCGCTCGGCCCGGTGTATCAGGCCGGCACGCTGTCGGGCAATCCCATCGCCATGGCCGCGGGCCTGGCCACGCTCGACATCATCTCGGCGCCGGGCTGGTTCGACACGGTCTCGGCGCGCTGCGCCCGGCTGGTCGAGGGCATGAACCAGGCGGCCCGCGACACCGGTGTGGCCTTCTGCGCGCAGTCGATCGGCGCGATGGCCGGTTGCTACATGCTGGCCAGCCCGCCCACCAGCTTCGCGCAGGTCCAGGCCCAGGATGTCGAGCGCTTCAAGCGCTTCTATCACCTCATGCTCGACGAGGGCGTGTACCTGCCGCCCTCGCCGGTGGAGGCCTTCTTCTTCTCGGGCGCGCACTCCGACGCCGACATCGAGGCCACCCTGGCCGCCGCCCGCCGCAGCCTCGCCGCGGTGGCCTGAGCAGGCGCTCCGGCGCGCCCTCAGTCGAGCGCCGGTCGCGGCAACTCGCTGCCGCCCGCGCTCTCGCTGGCCTGACCCAGCCCGAGCACGGTGCGCTCGTCGAAGGGCTTGCCGATGATCTGCACGCCCACCGGCAGGCCGCGCACCAGCCCTGCCGGCTGCGACAGCGCACACAGCCCGAGGTAGTTGGCAGGCCGGGTCAGGATGCCGGGCGCCGGTGAGGCCTCGTCCACCTCGGCCACCGGAATCGCCGGGATCGGCACGCTCGGCAGCAGGAGGGCGTCGTAGGCCTCGAACCAGTCGGCGAACTCGCGCCGGCGCGCGGCCATGTCGCGCAGGGCCTGCGGATAGTCGCCCGGCCCGAAGGCCTCGGCCTGGCGGATGCGGCCGCGCACCGCGTCGCCCAGCGGCACAGCCGGGTCTTTCACATAGCTGCCGTGCAGGGCGTAGGCCTCCGAGGCGATGATCCGGCCGGCGGCCGGCGCAAGCTCGAAAAACCAGTCGGGCAGGCGGGCCGGCATCACCTGCACCCCCAGCGACTCGAAGCGGCGCGCCGCGGCCTGCCAGGCGGCGGTGACGCCCGCATCCATCAGGGAGGGCAACTGGCCGGCATCCGGCAGCGCCAGGCGCAGGCCGCGCACGCTGCGCGGATCGCGGGCGAATCGCTCCAGCGGTTGCGCGAGCGTGGTCGGGTCGCGAGGGTCGGGCCCGGCCAGCGCGTCGAGCAGCAGCGCGCAGTCGGCCACGGTGCGGGCCATCGGGCCGATGGTGTCCAGGGTCCAGCTGAGCAGCCCGGTGCCGTGCAGGCTGATGCGGCCGTGGGTGACCTTCAGGCCGGTCAGGCCGTTGAAGGCGCAGGGAATCCGCACCGACCCGCCGGTGTCGCTGCCGATGCCCGCCGGCGCAAATCCCGCGGCGACTGCCACGCCGGTGCCGCTGGAGGAGCCGCCCGGCACCCGGTGCACCCCACGGTCCCAGGGGTTGCGCGGGGTGCCCATCAGCGGGTTGGTGCCCCAGCCGCCGAAGGCGAACTCGGTCATGTGGACCTTGCCGAGCGGCACCATGCCGGCGGCGAGCAGGCGCTCCACGGTGGCTGCGGTGACGCCAGCCACCCGCTGCAGGTTGCGGCGCGAACCCAGCGTGCAGACCCTGCCCTCGATATCGAGCAGGTCCTTGAGCACCACCGGCAGGCCGTGCAGGGGCGGGCGGGGCAGGCCGGCGGCGCGGGCCTGGTCGGCGGCGCGCGCCAGTGCCCGGGCTGCCTCGGCGTCCACCGACACGAAGGCATGCAGCTCGGGGTCGAGTCGGGCGATGCGGGCCAGCAGATGCTCGGTGATCTCCTGCGCGCTGAGCTGGCCGGCGTCGAGCGCGGCCTTGAGCTGGGTGAGGCTCTGCCAGGCGATGTCCATCGGGTTCTCCGGTCGGTGGTGGGCTGTGCCTCTATCATGCCGTCTGGAGAGCGGCGCAGCCCGCGCCGGCCCCCATCCCGCAGGAGTCATTCATGAAACCCGGAACCGTCGTCGCGCAGAAGGCCCCCTACCCGGTCGAGGTCGAGGCCGGCAAGACCTACTGGTGGTGCGCCTGCGGCAAGAGCGCCCGCCAGCCCTTCTGCGACGGCTCGCACAAGGACACCGCCATCACGCCGGTGCCCTACAAGGCCGAGCAGGACGGCAAGGTCTGGTTCTGCGGCTGCAAGCAGAGCGGCCGGGGCGCGCTTTGCGACGGGGCGCACAAGGCGCTGTAACGCCTGCCAGCCGGGTCCAGGGCGCGGGGCCTCGGCCGGGGCCCGGCGCGTCTTGCCGTGGCTCAGTGCACCGAGTCGATCGCGGCCTGCGTCATGGGCGGCATCGGCGCATCCAGGGCGGCGCTCAGGGTGCGCAGCGCGCTCGCCGCCCGCCAGTCGACCTGCGGGCTGCCGGCATCCCAGGCGGCGGCCGCGCAGGCCTTGATCAGAGCCGGCTTGTCCAGCGGCATCAGCTGGCCGAGACGATCCAGCGCAGGCGCGAGGGCTGCCGGTTTGAGCGCTTCCCGTGGCTGGAGCGCGGGCGCCATCCCATCCAGAAAGACCGTGCCGGCTGCGAAGGCCTCGCTCGCCGGGCGCGAACTGCGCAGATGCGCGATCAGCGACAGGATCAGCTCGGCTTCGCCGGGCAACTCGCGCAGCGCGCGGTAGATCGGGCGCGTGCGTGCCCGCGCCGCGCTGCCGATCCGGCGCCGCAGCGTGGTCAGGAGCAGGAACTCGGGCAGGCTCACGCGCCCGTCGGCGGCGATCAGCGCGTTGGCCGTTCGCAGCAGCGTGTCGGACTCGGCCACCGACAACTGCTGGAGTGCAGGCATCGCGAGGTCGAGCAGGGGCAGCCGTCCGCCAGGTGGCAGGGTTCCCACGGCGGCGTGCAGCCCGCTCAGCGTATCGCCGGCGTTTGCGCCCAGGGCGTCGATCACGATCTGGCGTTGTGCCAGAGCCACCGTGGCGCCCTTGTCGAGCAGCATCGCCAGGGTCAGCAGACGCGCCTGCGAGGCATCCCTCAGCGCGGCGTCCAGCCCCAGGGTCTGGATGCGTTCCCGCCACGATTCGACATAGGTTTTCGCATCGGCTGGCGCGAGCGCGTGGCCGATCGATGACGGCACCGCCGAGACATTGCCTTGCAGGGGGGCGAGCGGGCTGATCGATGCGGGCTGCTCGCGCATGGCGGCTGGCTGATCGGCGCTCGGCGCGGGCTGCTCGGGCGCGTCCAGCAGGCTCACCGATCGCCCGTAGATCCGGCGCAGCCGGTCGGTCAGCGGCGGGTGGGTGGCCAAGGCGCCCGACATGAACTGCGCGCTCGCCGCGCCCAGAAAGAGCGGCGAGAGCGTGCGGGCATGACGATGGGCGATCGTGCTGCCCAGGCCCGGGCGTCGTCGCGCGGCCTTGCCGAAGCCTGCTGGCGCATCGGTGGAAAAGCCGCCAATCCTGCGCAGCGCGCCCCCGATGCCATCCGGGTTGCGGGT
>NZ_CEXFHW010000268.1:0-3640 GCF_982640115.1 Quisquiliibacterium sp.
CGGCACCGCGAGCAGCTCGGCGCGCATCACCGGCGTGGCCATCACCCGCAGGCGGCCCGCCGCCACGGCGGCGCGCAGCCGGGTCACACCGGGGTCGTCGAACACCAGCCAGTCCAGCCAGATGTTGGTGTCGATCACCACCGGTTCGCTCATGGGGCGGTCCCTATAATCGGCGCTTCGTCCGGAGAAGCCGATGCTGATCGTCCTGTCACCCGCCAAGACCCTCGATTTCGAGTCGCGTCTGCCCACGCGGCGGCACTCGCTGCCGGCCATGCTCGATGCGTCGGCGATGCTGATCGAGCAGCTGCGCGGGCTGCCGGCTGCCGAGATCGGCACCTTGATGGACATCTCCGAGCCGCTGGCCGAGCTGAACGCCGCACGCTTCAGGCAATGGCAGCCGCCCTTCACGCCGGCCAATGCGCGACCGGCGGCGCTGGCGTTCGCGGGCGATGTCTACGAAGGCCTGCAGGCGGCCTCGCTGGGCAGCGCCGGCCTCACCTGGGCGCAGTCGCATGTGCGCATCCTCTCGGGCCTTTATGGCCTGCTGCGGCCGCTGGATCTGATCCAGCCCTACCGGCTCGAGATGGGCACGCGGCTGGCCAATGCCCGCGGGCGCGAGCTGTACGCCTGCTGGGGCGACCGGATCGCGCAGGCGCTGCGCGAGGCGCTCGACGCGCAGCGCCGGCCGGTGCTGGTGAACCTGGCCTCCGACGAGTACTTCCGCGCGGCCCGCGCCGACAGCCTCGGCCACCGGGTGGTGCAGCCGGTGTTCCAGGAGCGGCGCGCCGGCGGCTGGAAGGTGGTGAGCTTCTCGGCCAAGCGCGCCCGTGGTCTGATGACCCGTTTTGCCGCCGAGCAGCGCCTCACCGACCCGGAGGATCTGAAGGCCTTTGCGCTTGAGGGCTATCGCCACGACGCGGACGCCTCCGACGAACGCCACTGGGTGTTCCGCCGCGAGCAACCCTGAGGGCGGCTGCCCGGCCGTCCGGGCGCCCCGCCTCACGACCCGCCCACGATCCGCGGCTCGGGCTCCAGCCAGAGTCCGAAGCGCTCGTGCACGCTGGCCCGGATCGCCATGGCCAGCCGCAGCAGTTCGGCACCGCTGGCGCGGCCGTGGTTGACCAGCACGAGTGCATGATCGGCGTGCACGCCGGCATCGCCGTCGCGGTGCCCCTTCCAGCCGCACTGCTCGATCAGCCAGCCGGCCGACAGTTTCACGGGGGCGTCGCTCAGGCTGCTCCCACCCGGATGCATCGGCATGCCGGGGTGTCGCTCATGCAGGGCCTGCGCGAGCGCGGCGTTCACCACCGGGTTCTTGAAGAAGCTGCCGGCATTGCCGATGCGGGCCGGATCGGGCAGTCGCGAAGCCCGGATGCGGCGCACCTCGGTGGCCACCTCGGCCGCGCTCGGCGTTGCACTACGCCCGGCGAAGGCCGCCGCAAGCGGCGCGTAGCTCAGCACCGGCGCGAACTGCGGCCCCACCCTCAGACGCAGGCGCAGGATCAGCCAGCGCTCGCCGCCGGGCTGCTTGAAGACGCTGTCGCGGTAGCCGAACCGGCAGGCCTCGGGCGTGAAGGCCTGCTGCCTGCCGGTGTCGAGATCGACCGCCCACAGCCCGGCAAAGCGCTCGGCCAGTTCCACCCCGTAGGCGCCGATGTTCTGGATGGCGGCGGCCCCGCAGGTGCCAGGGATCATCGCGAGATTCTCGAGCCCCGCCAGACCCTGATCGAGGGTCCAGCGCACGGCCTCGTCCCAGGACTCGCCGGCCTGCAGGCTCACCTCTTCGCCGATGGCCGCTGGCTGGCGTTGCCGGCCGCGCGTGCGCATGCGCAGCACGGTCCCGTCGAAATCACCGGCGAGCAACAGGTTGCTGCCGCCGCCGAGCACCAGCCGGGCGGGCGCACCGACGAGCGCGGCCAGTGCGGCCGGCAGATCGGCGGGATCGTCGAGTTCGACGAGACGGCGCGCGCGAGCGCTGACCCCGAAGGTGTTGAGCGCGTCGAGCGGCGCGTTGTCGGTGATGCGCAGCGGCATCGGAGCCGGTGCGTCTGCTCAGCTCGGCCGGTAGGCCAGGCGCACGTAGATGGGCGCGTAGGCCTCGGCCTGGGTGATCTCGACCAGCGACTCGCGGGCGAGTTCCAGCAGCGCGATGAAGGTGACCACCGCCACCGGCACGCCGCGCCCCTGCTCGAAGAGCTCCTGGAACTCGGCGAATCGGCGGTGCTGCAGGGCGCGCAGCACCGTGGTCATGAACTCGCGTACCGAGAGCTCCTCGCGGCTGATGCGGTGATGCTGGGTGAGCCGGGCGCGGCGCAGCACATCGGCCCAGGCGCTGTGCAGGTCGGGCAGCTGGACGTCGGGCAGCTGCACGCTCACGGTCTGGTCGAGCAGCACCCGCGCGGCGAGGAAGTCGCGGCCGATCTGTGGCAGCTGGTCGATCTGCTGGGCGCCGTGCTTGATGCGCTCGTACTCGAGCAGCCGCCGGGCGAGCTCGGCGCGGGGGTCTTCCACCTCCTCGCCGGTATCGGCCTTGCGCACCGGCAGCAGCATGCGCGACTTGATGTCGATCAGCATGGCGGCCATCAGCAGGTACTCGGCCGCCAGCTCGAGGTTGTGCTCGCGCAGCTGCTCCACATAGGTGAGGTACTGGCGCGTGACCTCGGCCATGGGGATGTCGAGGATGTTGAAGTTCTGCTTGCGGATGAGGTAGAGCAGCAGGTCGAGCGGGCCCTCGAAGGACTCGAGGATGACCTCGAGCGCATCGGGCGGAATGTACAGATCGAGCGGCAGCTGCAGCACCGGCTCGCCGTAGAGCCGGGCCAGCACCTTCAGCTCGAGCTGGTCGTCCGGCGCCTGCAGGGCATCGCCGGCGGGCTGGGTCATCCCCGGGTCTGGTAGACGTAGGCCTGCTGGCGCACCCGCGATGCCTGGTCACGGGTGGAGGTGTCGAGATCCTGGGGGCGGTCCCACCAGATGGCCCGGCCCTTGCGCTGCTCTTCCTCGAGGTGGGGCTTGTCCTGCTTGAGCTGCTGCAGGAAACGGGTGATGTCGGATTGGTAGATGGCCATGGTGCGCTCCAGATGCCGGATTTTACGCCAGCTCGGGGGATGGGGTCCGGCGTGCGGCCTCCAGGGCCGACTCGAGATCGGCAAACAGGTTCTCGCGGCCGAGCTCATCGAGCAGACCGGCCCGCCGGATCAGGGACAGCGGCTGCTCGGTGGCTTCGGCCAGGATCAGTCGGCCGCCCCGACGACGCAGCGCGCGCAGCAGCCCCTGCAGCGCCTCGAGGCCGGTGGTGTCCATGCTGATCAGCTGATGCAGGTCGAGCACCACGACCTCGCCTGGCGGATTGGCCGGATCGGCAAGCTGCTCGATGCGGGTTGCCGTGCCGAAGAAGAGCGACCCGAAGAGCCGGTAGGCCCGGATCCGCCGGCCGTCGGGGAGCTGGCCCAGGTCAGCGGGCAGGCGCACCGGCTCGAGCCGGGTGAGCGAGGAGATGCGATAGATGAAGAACAGGCTGGCCAGCACCAGTCCGACCTCGATCGCCACGGTCAGGTCGAAGATCACCGTGAGCAGGAAGGTGCAGACGAGCACGATCCGGTAGTTGAGACTGAACTGCCGCAGCCGCCGGAAGGCCTGC
>NZ_CEXFHW010000269.1:0-3625 GCF_982640115.1 Quisquiliibacterium sp.
AGCGCGTTTTTCGCCCAGGCGGAGCTCGACCGCCGGCTGAAGTGATGTACGGCTTCATCGACGAACAACGGGGCGCATTCGGGGTCGAGCCGATCTGCGAGGTCTTGCAGGTCGCCCCGTCGGCCTACCGCCGACATGCAGCGCGCGCCAGGGATCGATCCCTGCTGAGCCCAAGGGCGCGTCGTGATGCGGAGTTGGCGCCGAAGATCGAGCAGGTCTGGAACGCCAATTTCCAGGTCTACGGGGCCGACAAAGTGTGGAAGCAGATGAACCGCGAGGACGTGAGGGTGGCGCGCTGCACGGTGGAGCGGCTGATGAAGCACATGGGCTTGCGAGGCGCGATGCGAGGCAAGGTGGTGCGGACCACGGCACCGGATGTAAACGCGCCGTGCCCGCTGGACCGGGTCAACCGGCACTTCAAGGCCGAGCGGCCGAACCAGTTGTGGGTGTCGGACTTCACCTACGTCTCGACTTGGCAGGGCTGGTTGTACGTGGCCTTCGTCATCGATGTGTATGCCCGGCGGATCGTGGGCTGGCGTGTGAGCAAGACAATGCACGCCGACTTCGTACTCGACGCGCTCGAGCAGGCACTGTACGCCCGGCAACCCGATCGAGACCGACTGGTGCACCACTCCGATCGAGGGTCGCAATACGTCAGCATCCGCTACACGGAGCGGCTGGCCGAAGCCGGTATCGAACCCTCGGTGGGCAGCCGCGGCGACAGTTACGACAACGCGCTGGCCGAGACGATCAACGGACTGTACAAGACCGAGCTGATTCACCGGCGCGGGCCGTGGAAAACCCGCGAGGCCGTGGAAATCGCAACGCTGGGTTGGGTGTCCTGGTTCAACCATCATCGCCTGATGGAGGGTCTGGGCTACATCCCGCCGGCCGAGGCCGAGGAAAACTACTACCGGCAACTCATGAAGCAGCCCGCCTCGGAGGGCTGTTAACCTAACCCAACGGGCCTCCGCGATACCCGGGGCGATTCAGTTCTTCGTTCACGATCACCACCCGGCTCGGGTACAGCCGCGTGCTCACCGTGTGCCGGGCCAGTTCACACGGCACCGAGTAGCGGTTGCGCGCCACCGTCACCAAGCAGGTGCTGCTGACGCGGCTGAACTCCTGCACGTAGCCGTCGAAGGGTGCCGGCATCGGCATCAGGTGCTGCCGCTCCAGCTCCAGCATCTCCGCCACGCTGAAGGCCTTGTGCTCGGGGTGGCGCAACTCGGCCCACAACGCCTTGCAGCGCTCGGCCAGCCAAGCGTTGAGTTCGTCCAGGCTGCTGAAGCGCTGCTCGCGGGCGTCCAGCCAGATGCGCCGCCGGCTGTCCTGCACGTTCTTCTCGACGACACCCTTCTCCCAGCCCGAGGCCACGTTGCAGAAGTCGGCATCGAACAGGTAGTGCGCGCACATGGTCGTGAAGCGCAGGTTCACCTCGCGCGCCTTGCCCTTGCCCACACGGTCCACCGCCGTCTTCATGTTGTCGTAGATGCCTCGCCGGGCCACGCCGCCCAGCGCCGCGAACGAGCGGGTGTGGGCATCGAACAGCATCTCGTGACCTTGGCCCGGGTAGGCCACCAGCCAGAACGCCCTGGAGGCGCACAGCTTCATGTGCGCCACCTGCAGCCGCTGGTACTGCCCGCCGATGACCAGCGGCTCTTCGCTCCAGTCGAACTGGAAGGCCTCGCCGAGTTCGAAGCTCAGCGGCACGTAGGCGTCCCCCACCTGCACGCCGCCGCGTGCAGCCCGCCAATGCCGGATGTAGTCGGTCAGCCGGCTGTAGCCGCCTTGGTAGCCCGCGGCCGCAATCTGCGCGTGCAGGGCTTTGGCGGTGCGACGCTCCTTCTTCGACCGCCGGGCATCGGCCAGCAGTGCCTGCTGCACCGCCTCGACGAACGGGGCCAGCTTCGTGGGTACCTCAGGCCGTCTGTACTTCGGCGCCTCTGCCTTGTCGATGCGCAGGTACTTGCGCACCGTGTTCCTCGCCAGGCTCGTGGCCTTGGCGATCTCCCGCACCGACTTCTTCTCGCGGTGGTGCATCCGCAGGACCTTGCCAATCATGGCCATGGTGATCACTCCTCACACCCCGCTCCGCTGTGGATAAGTCGGGCAGGGTAGGTTGAACACCTGGGTCTGATTTCGGTCGGCACGATCCTCGTAAGTGGGTCAAATTTCAGTCGGCGCCAACATGTGTTGACTACGGCCCGCCCGGTGAGGCCCCGGAAGGCCCGCCAGGGGCCCTTTTCCTCTCTCCGTTCTCTGCCAGCCTGTTGACCAACAACAGGCGAGGTCTAGGATTCATGCGGGTTTCCGGGCGGTGAGTGCTGGTCGCGGACTGCCCGGCAGCGCGGAATCGAACGCCTGGGGACGGCCGGTTCGGGTAGGCGTTGAGTCATTCCCCAGCTTCACCAAGCCCGCCCGCCAGCGCCGCTGCCCCCGGCGGGACAGTCTTGCCAAATTTTGCCAAGCCGTCTAGCCTGTCGGCATGAGTACCATGAACATCTCCCTGCCCGACAGCCTCAAGGCCTTCGTCGACGAGCAGGTCAGCCAACGCGGCTACGGCACCAGCAGCGAGTACGTGCGCGAACTGATCCGCAGCGATCACGACCGGCTTCAGATGCGCAAGCTGCTGCTCGCGGGCGCATCGTCGGCCCCCACGAAGCCGGTGGACGAGACCTACTTCGAGGGCTTGCGCGAGCGGGTACGCGGCGCCGCCAGGGCAGCAGGCAAGACGCGCAGTCGGTAGTGAGGGCCAAGCCCGTCCTCCCGCGCGAGCAGGCCAACCAGGACGTCGAGGACGCGGTCGCCCACTACCTGGCTGAAGGTGCCGACACCGCCGCGCTCGGCTTCATCGACGCCTTGCAGAACGCGTACCGTCACATCGGCCGCCATCCGGCGACGGGCTCGCCGCGATACGCCCACGAGCTGAACCTGCCGGGCCTTCACTCCTGGCCGCTGACGCGGTATCCCTATCTCGTTTTCTACGTCGAGCGGTCAGACCATGTCGATGTCTGGCGTGTGCTGCACGGGCAGCGTGACATCCCGGCTTGGATGCAGCATCCCGGCGACGTGTGAAGGTCTACCTTCACATCGACGCAGCGGCTGCGGCGTTCGAATCCGCCCCAGCAAGAGGCTATCGGACGCCGCATGGCTCATCGGTTCGGACCGCGGATGCGGGTTCGGTTCCGTGTCCCGCCACCAGTACCAAGGGCCCAGAGTCATCTCTGGGCCCTTTCTTTTCTGGGCCCTTTCTTTTGGGCGCTTCCCCGAGGGAAACAGTGGTCTCCCTCAGGACTGCGGCGCGCGCCAAGCCGCCGAATTCCGCCGTCTTCGGCGCCAAGTGCCTCCCTGGTCTCGGTAAGCCTCAGGACTGTCCTGATGCGACCCCGGGGATTCATGCGGGTTTCCGGGCGGTGAGTGCAGGTGCCCGGCGTCAACTATCCTGGGTGATGTCCCCGGACGTGGTGTAGAAAGCGGGCAGTAACGACGCTCGGTTCGTCCGCTCGGGTCGCCGTCTACATCAGGCCAGTGCCGGTGCAGCCGGCAACCTGATGGTCGGATTCTCGCTCAGCTGCGCCATCGACTCCACCCCCATGTAGCGCTTCTGGATCGCGTATTCGTC
>NZ_CEXFHW010000270.1:0-3607 GCF_982640115.1 Quisquiliibacterium sp.
ATGCGCCGCTCTGGATCCTCGAGCGCCTGCCCGAGGTGTTCGACCGCGCCGAGCGGCTGGGCGCAAGCCCCGCCGAGGTGGACCGCTGGCGCGAGCACAACCTGCCCGGGGTGCTGCACTTCTGGCAGGCCCTGCTCACCGAAGACCCCGAGGGCAATGCCGAGTTCTTCTCGCCTGCCCGGGTGGTGGCACGATTCAAGCATCTCCCGGCCTTCGGTCGCGCCGTGCCGCAGTTGCGCGCCCTGTATGAAGCCGCCCACGCCGAGGGCAAACCGGCTGCCAAGGTCCCCGTGGCCGAGGTCTTCCGGGCCTTCCCGACCCAACCCTGACCCAACCCGCTCATCCATGACCAACTACCGCCAGATCGAAGCCTGCCGCGTGAGCGGCAGCCGCCACCTCGTGCCCGTGCTGGACCTCGGTTTCCAGGCGCTCACCGGGGTGTTCCCGCGCTCGCCGGCCACGCCGGTCACCGAGGGGCCGCTGCAGCTGGTGTGGTGCCCCGAGAGCGGGCTGCTGCAGCTGAACCACTCCTACGAGCCCTCCGAGATGTACGGCGACAACTACGGTTACCGCTCGGGGCTGAACCAGTCGATGGTCAACCACCTCACCGACAAGGTGGCCTACCTGGAGCGCCTGGTGCCGCTCAACGCCGGCGATGTGGTGGTCGACATCGGCAGCAATGACTGCACCACGCTGAAGGCCTACCGCACCGGGGGGCTGCGCCGGGTGGGCATCGACCCCACCGGCCGCAAGTTCCAGCAGTACTACCCGGCCGATGTGGCGCTGGTGCCCGACTTCTTCTCGGCCGCGGCCTATGCCTCGGTGGAGAAGCACCCGGCGCGCATCGTCACCTCGATCGCCATGTTCTACGACCTGGAGTCGCCGGTGCAGTTCGCGCGCGAGGTGGCCTCCATCCTGGCGGCCGACGGGGTGTGGCACTTCGAGCAGAGCTACATGCCCTCGATGCTGCGGCTGAACTCCTACGACACCATCTGCCACGAACACATCGAGTACTACTCGCTGGGCGTGGTGAAGTACATCCTGGGGAAGGCCGGGCTGCGGCTGGTGGATGTGGTCATGAATGCGGTCAATGGCGGCAGCTTCGCGGTCACCGCGGCGCGGGCCGAGAACCGCTCCATCCGCGCCAATGACGCGGTGGTGAACTGGCTGCTCGAGCAGGAAGACCGCATGGGCCTGTCCACGCCCAAGCCCTTCCGCGAGTTCGAGGAGCGGGTGTTCCGCCACCGCGACGACCTCACCCGGCTCATCCGCGCGCTCAATGCCGACGGCAAGAAGATCCTGGGCTACGGCGCCTCCACCAAGGGCAATGTGGTGCTGCAGTTCTGCGGCCTGACCGCCCAGGACATCCCGGCCATCGCCGAGGTGAACCCCGACAAGTTCGGCGCCTACACCCCGGGCACGCACATCCCGATCGTGTCCGAGGCCGATGCCCGGGCCATGAAGCCCGACTACTTCCTCGTGCTGCCTTGGCACTTCAAGGATGGCATCCTGCGGCGCGAGAAGGAATACCTGAGCAACGGCGGCCGCATGATCTTCCCCTTCCCCGAAATCGAGATCGTCTGAGGCCCCTGACGATGACGAAGACCGCAGTCATTACGGGTATCACGGGCCAGGATGGGGCCTATCTCACCGAGCTCCTGCTGGCGAAAGGCTACAAGGTGCTGGGCACCTATCGCAGAACCAGCTCAGTGAACTTCTGGCGCCTGGAAGAGCTCGGGGTGCGGTCCCATCCCAACCTGACGCTTGTCGAGTACGACCTCATCGATCCTGGCTCCAGCATCCGGCTGATCGAGCGTGCCGATGTCAGTGAGGTCTACAACCTGGCCGCACAGAGCTATGTGGGCGTGTCTTTCGACCAGCCAATCACCACCGGAATGATCACCGGCCTGGGCGCGGTCAACCTGCTGGAGGCCATCCGCCTGGTGAATCCGGCCATCCGCTTCTACCAGGCCTCCACCTCCGAGATGTTCGGCCTGGTGCAGGCGGTGCCCCAGGACGAGAACACCCGCTTCTACCCGCGCAGCCCCTACGGCGTGGCCAAACTCTACGCGCACTGGATGACGCTCAACTACCGCGAGAGCTTCGGCATCTTCGGCAGCAGCGGCATCCTGTTCAACCATGAATCGCCGCTGCGCGGGAAAGAGTTCGTCACCCGCAAGATCACCGACGCGGTGGCGCGCATCAGCCTGGGCAAGCTCGATGTGCTCGAGCTGGGCAACCTCGATGCCAAGCGAGACTGGGGCTTCGCGCGCGAGTATGTGGAAGGCATGTGGCGCATCCTGCAAGCGGAGCAACCCGACACCTTCGTGCTGGCCACCAGCCGCACCGTGACCGTGAGGGACTTTACCGATATGGCCTTCAAGGCCGCAGGCATCAGCATCGCCTGGCATGGCAGCGCCGACGCCGAGTACGGCGTGGACTCCGCTAGCGGCAAGACCGTGGTACGGGTGAACCCAGCGTTCTACCGGCCGGCGGAGGTTGATCTGCTGATCGGCAACCCCGCCAAAGCGCGCACGATGCTTGGTTGGCAGGCCCACACCACCCTCGAGCAGCTCTGCGACATGATGGTCAAGGCCGATCTCCAGCGGAACCGGGTTGGCGTCTCCTTCTGACATGAGCCGCGGCACCGTCCTGATCACCGGCGCGGCAGGCTTCACCGGCGCCCACATGGCCGCGGAATTGCTGGCCGCGGGCTACCGGGTGGAGGGTTGCCGCGAATCAGGCCCCGCACTGGCCCATGCGCAGCACCGCTGTGACCTCACCCGGCCATCCGATGTCCGCGATCTGCTTGCCCGGGTACGGCCCGACTATGTCGTCCATCTCGCCGGGCTCAGCCATGTGCAGGAAGGCGATCCCCAGAGCTTCTACCGAGTCAACCTCTTCGCCAGTCTTTATCTGCTCGAGGCATTGGTCGCCGAACACTTGCAACCACGCAAGGTGCTGCTGGCGAGCAGTGCGCAGGTCTATGGCGCTGCAGACCGCGAGGTGCTCGACGAAAGCCTATGTCCGAAACCAGTGAGTCACTACGCAAGTTCCAAGCTGGCGATGGAGCATCTCTCAGCGACATGGTTCGACCGGCTGCCAATCGTGATCACCCGCCCCTTCAACTACACCGGGGTGGGCCAGAGTGACCACTTCGTGATTCCCAAGATCGTGAACCACTTCGCCGGCCGTCTGCCGCGCATCGAACTCGGCCGCCTCGATGTAGAGCGCGAGTTCTCCGATGTGCGCGCGTTATGCCGCAGCTACCGGCTCCTGCTTGAAGCGCCCGCGCAAGGCTTGGTGGTGAATGTATGCTGCGGCACAGCATACTCGCTACGCTCGATCCTTGACCGGATGGCCAAGATCGCGGGCTACCAGATCGCGGTGGATGTGAACCCGGCCTTCTTACGGACAAACGAGATCCCGCGTCTCGTGGGGAGCATTACGCGCCTGCGCAGCACCATCGGGACACAGGATCACTCCTCGATTGAAGATACTCTCAGTTGGATGTATGCCAATGCAGTGGCTTCCTGAAGTTGGGGACAAGGTTCGCGATAATGACAAAAATATAGGACGATTTCTACGCCGAATCGCAGAGAGTCAC
>NZ_CEXFHW010000271.1:0-3596 GCF_982640115.1 Quisquiliibacterium sp.
GCCGGCAAGGATTGCAACCCCTGGTTCTTCGCGGTGTCCTGGCCCAACGACGCCTACCACGAGGCGGCCGGCCAGCACGCCACGCGCAAGGGCTACAAGAACGCCTACCTGCTGGCACCCAACTACCAGGCGGGCAAGGATTCGCTGGCGGGATTCAAGCGGCACTTCAAGGGCAACATCACCGCCGAGGTGTACACCAAGCTCGGCCAGCTCGACTATGCTGCCGAGCTCGCCGAGATCCGCGCCGCCAAGCCCGAGGTGCTCTATGTGTTCCTGCCGGGCGGCATGGGCATCAACTTCATCAAGCAGTTCGTGGCTGCCGGCCTCTCGCGCGACACCACGCTGCTGGTGCCGGGCTTTGGCTCCGACCAGGACATCATCCGCCCGGTGGGTGACTCGATGCTCGGCCTTTTCGATGCCGCGCACTGGGCGCTCGACCTCGACAATGCCGCCAATCGCCGCTTCGTCGCCGAGTTCGAGAAGGAGTACAAGCGCCTGCCCTCGGTGTTCGCCTCGCAGGGCTATGACGCCGCGCTGCTGATCGACGCCGCGGTCCGCGATGTCAAGGGCAAGGTCGAGGACAAGGATGCGGTTCGCAAGGCGCTGCGCGCCGCGCGTTTTGCCTCGGTGCGGGGCGAGTTCAAGTTCAACACCAACCACTACCCGATCCAGAACTACTACCTGCGGGTGGTGGGCAAGGACAACCAGGGGCGCCTCGTGAACAAGTCGCTGGGCGAACCGATCTTCCGTCAGCACGGTGACGCCTACGTGCAGGACTGCAAGATGCCCTGAGGGCAGGGCGCCATGTCCGCCCTGCTGATCATCGAGCAGGCCCTCAATGGCCTGCAGTTCGGCCTGATGCTGTTCCTGCTGGCTGCCGGGCTCACCCTGGTGTTCGGCATCATGGACATGATCAACCTCGCCCATGGCTCGCTGTACATGGTCGGGGCCTTCATGGCAGCGTGGCTGGTGGAACTCACCGGTTCATTCCTGGCTGGCGTGCTGCTCGCGGTACCGGCCACCGCGGTGGTGGGCATGATCATCGAGTCCACCCTGCTGCGCAGCCTGTATGCCCGCGATCACCTCTCGCAGGTGCTGGCCACCTTTGCCCTGATCCTCATCCTCAACGAGTCGGTGCGCATGATCTGGGGCTCGGATCTGCCGCTGTCGGCGCCGCCCGCACTCGCCGGCCCGGTCGAGATCCTGCCGGGCCTGCCTTACCCCGCCTATCGACTGCTGATCATCGCGGTCGGGCTGGTGCTCGCGCTCGCGCTCTATGGGCTGGTGGCCCGTACCCGGATCGGCGCGTGGGTTCGAGCAGGCGCATCCAATCGCGACATGGCGCAGGCCATGGGCGTGAACATTCCGCGTCTGTTCACCGCCGTCTTCGGCGTTGGCGCCGCGCTGTGCGCGGTGGCCGGAGCCCTGCTCGGGCCGCTGTTCGCGGTGCAGATCGGCATGGGCGAGAACATCCTGATCCTCGCCTTCGTGGTCATCGTCATCGGCGGCATCGGCTCGGTGCGCGGGGCGCTGGTCGGCTCTTTGCTGGTGGGGCTGGTCGACACCCTGGGCCGCACCCTGCTGCCGCACCTGTTCCGCGAGTTCCTGCCGCCGCAGATGGCCAGCGCGGCCGGGCCTGCCATCGCCTCGGTGATCGTCTACCTGCTGATGGCGGCGGTGCTCTTTCTTCGGCCCCAGGGGCTGTTCCCGGCGCGGGGATGAGAGCAGGCGCCTTTCCCGCCGTGTGGCCGCTGCTGATGCTGGGCGCAGGCCTCGCATTTCCGTTCGCGGCGCTGGCCCTCGGCCAGGAGTTCTACCTGAGCGTGGCTGCGCGCATCGGCGTCTATGCCATCGCGGCCACCAGCCTGAACCTCGTGCTGGGCTACGGTGGCCTGATCTCCTTCGGACACGCGGCCTTCTTCGGACTGGGCGCCTACACGGTGGCGGTGCTCTCGATTGCCGGCCTGGGCAGCGGCTGGGTGGCCTTTCCGATGGCGGTGGCGGTGGCCGCGCTGGCCGCCTTGCTGATCGGCGCGATCTCGCTGCGCACCCGCGGCGTGTACTTCATCATGATCACGCTCGCCTTTGCGCAGATGCTGTTCTACCTTGCCAACTCGATCAAGGCCTGGGGGGGCGACGAGGGTATCAACCTGTCGGCCCGCTCCTCGTTCGGCATGGGCATCGACCTCGGCAATGATCTGCACTTCTACCTGCTGGTGCTCGCGGTGCTCACCGTGCTGCTGGTGGGGCTGCAGCGTCTCGATGAGTCGCGATTTGGCCAGGCGATCCGTGCCATCCGGCTCGATGAGACCCGTGCGGAATCGATCGGTTTTCCGGTGGCCCGATACCAGCTGCTGCTGTTCGTGATCGGCGGTGCTCTCGGCGGGCTGGCCGGCGCGCTGATGGTCAACCAGCAGCGCTATGTGAACCCCAACCTGCTCTACTGGACACAGTCGGGCACGCTCATGGTCATGGTCATCCTGGGCGGCGTCGGCTCGCGCTGGGGTGGGCTGCTCGGCGCAGCCGCGTTGCTCCTGCTCGAAGAGACCCTCTCGCTCTACACCATCCACTGGCAGTTCTGGGTCGGCTGGCTGCTGCTGGCGGTGGTGTTGTTCGCCCCGCGGGGTCTGGCCGGGCTTGCCGCCAGGCGACGCGCTGGCGCGCGTGGGCCGCACTGAGTCATGGCCGGGCCTGCGCTGCTGGAGGTCACCGCGCTCGTCAAGCGCTTTGGTGCGCTCGCCGCCACCGACGGCGCGACCCTGAGCGTGAACAGCGGCGAGATCCACGCCCTGATCGGCCCGAACGGCGCCGGCAAGACCAGTCTGCTGGCGCAGATCGCCGGCACGCTGTTGCCCGATGCCGGCTCCATCCGTTTCCAGGGCCACGAGATCGCGCGGCTGCCTGCCCATCGCCGGGTGCGCCTGGGGCTCGCCCGCTCGTTTCAGATCACCCGGCTGTTTCGTGGCCTGAGCGCACTGCAGAACGTGGCGCTGGCGGTGCAGGCGGCGCAGGGCTCGAGCCTGTCGTTCTGGCGCCCGGTGGCCCGCGAGTCGGCGTTGTTCGATCAGGCCCGCGCCGTGCTCGCGCAGGTCGGGCTCAGCGGGCGCGAGGCCAGCCTCAGCGACGATCTCTCCCATGGCGAGCAGCGGGCGCTGGAGGTCGCGCTGGCCCTGGCCACCGGCCCGCAGCTGCTCCTGCTCGACGAGCCGCTCGCGGGCATGGGCGCGCAGGAATCGGCCGCCATGGTCGCGCTGATCGAGCGCCTGAAGGGGCGAGCCACGGTGCTGCTGGTCGAGCACGACATGCAGGCCGTGTTCCAGCTTGCCGACCGGATCTCGGTGCTGGTCGGCGGCCGGGTGATCGCCTGCGGCACGCCGGCCGAGATCCGCGCCGACCCGGCGGTGATCAGCGCCTATCTGGGTGATGAGGCGCTCCCGTGAACGAGCCCTTGCTCAGTGTCCGTGGACTCGAGGTGGCCTATGGCCCGAGTCAGGTGCTCTTCGGCATCGATCTGGCCATGCAGGCCGGCGAGGTGGTGGGTCTGCTCGGGCGCAACGGCATGGGCAAGACCACCCTGATCCGCGCGCTGATCGGGC
>NZ_CEXFHW010000272.1:0-3571 GCF_982640115.1 Quisquiliibacterium sp.
CCGCGACGGGCTTGTTCGATCTGACCCGGAGAGTGTCATGTGCATGCCCTGCCGGCCGGCATCCCGCCTGGCCGTCTGCGCTGCCGCGTTCGTCCTTGGCCCGGGGGCGATGCCGTCCGCGCGGGCAGTCGAGGCTGGCGAGTCATCCGGCGCCTCCGATCCGCTGCCCGCCGTGGTGGTCACCGGCCGTGCCTCGGCCGCCGTCCCCGAGGCCGCGAGCCAGGGCAGCATCACCGCGCGCAGCCTGTCGGCGCGACCGCAGCTGCGCGCGGCCGATGTGCTCGAGTCGGTGCCCGGACTGGTGGTCACCCAGCACTCCGGCGACGGCAAGGCCAACCAGTACTTCCTGCGCGGTTTCAACCTCGACCACGGCACCGACTTCGCCACCTGGGTGGCGGGCATGCCGGTGAACCAGCCCACCCATGCGCACGGGCAGGGCTACACCGACCTGAACTTTCTCATCCCCGAGCTGATCGATCGCATCGATTACCGCAAGGGGCCTTACCGCGCCGAGGACGGCGACTTCGCGTCGGCGGGCAGCGCGCGGATCAGCCTGCGCGATGCACTGGCGCAGCCCTTCGCGCAGATCGGCCTGGGCGCCTGGGGCCACCGACGCGCGGTGCTCGCGGGCTCGGGCAGCCCGCAGCCCGACAGCCGCCTGCTCGGCGCGCTGGAGCTGCAGCGTGATGACGGACCGTGGGACAACCCGCAGGGCCTGCGGCGCGTGAACGGGCTGTTGTCCTGGTCTGCCGGCCATGCCGGGCAGGGCGCGCGGGTGATGGCGATGGCCTACCAGTCGCGCTGGCAGGCCACCGACCAGGTGCCGCAGCGCGCGCTCGATGCCGGCCTGATCGGCCGCTTCGGGGCGATCGATCCGTCCGACAGCGGCGATGCCCAACGGCAGAGCCTGTCGGCGCAGTGGTGGCGCGCCGACGATGCGGGCAGCCTGCAGGGCTCGGTCTACCTGATCCGGTCGCGACTGAACCTGTTCTCGAATTTCACCTATGCCCTCGATGATCCCGTCAACGGCGATCAGTCCCTGCAGCGCGATGAACGCCTCACCGCGGGCGTGCAGCTCGCGCGGGTCTGGTCGGCGCAGCTGATGGGCCTGCCGGCACGCCATGCGCTGGGCGTGCAGTGGCGCGAGGACCGGATCCGGGTGGGGCTCTTCGACACGCTGCTGCGCGAGACCCTCGCCACGGTGCGCGATGACCGCGTGCGGCAGCGCGGGCTGGGTGTGTACGGCGAGAGCCGGGTCGAGTGGCTGCCCTGGCTGCGCACCACGGCAGGCCTGCGCGCCGACCACGGCGACTGGCGCGTCGATGCCAGCCTGCCGCAGAACGGCGGTCATGCCGCCACGGCACGGGTCTCGCCGCGTCTGAGTGCCGCGCTCGGACCCTGGGCGCACACCGAGTTCTTCGCCCACTGGGGGCGCGGCTTTCACAGCAACGATGGACGCGGGGTGACGATGCGCGTCGATCCGCAGACCGGCGCCTCGGTGGCACCGGTCGGCGCGCTGGTGCCCACCACCGGGCGCGAGATCGGTCTGCGCGCGCAGTGGTTGCCGGGCTGGCGCACCACACTGGCGGTGTGGCAGCTGCGCATCGGCTCGGAGCTGGTGTTCGTCGGCGACGCCGGCATCACCGAGCCCAGCCGGCCGAGCACCCGCGAGGGCGTGGAGTGGGGGCAGCGCTGGCAGCCGCGACCCTGGCTGGTGCTGGAGGCCGATCTGGCCTGGTCACGGGCGCGATTCGATGCCGAGGGCGATGCCGGCACGCATGTGCCCGGCTCGGTGAGCCGCGTGGGTTCGGCCTCGGTCAGCGTGCGCGAGCTCGGGCCCTGGTCGGCAAGCCTGCAGTGGCGCCATATCGGCCCGCGTCCGCTGACCGAAGACGGCAGCCAGCGGGCTGCCGGCGTCAGCCTGGTCAACACCCGCCTGAGCTGGCGCCTGGACCGGCGCATCGAGTGGGTGCTCGACGGCTTCAATCTCGCCAACCGGCAGGCCAATGACATCGAATACCAGTATGTGTCGCGCCTGCGCGGCGAGGCGGTCGGCGTGGATGACCGTCACCTTCATCCGATGGCCCCGCGCACCTGGCGGCTGGGTCTGCGGCTGATGATCTGAGCGGCGCCCGGGCCACGGCTGGCCACAACGCCGGGGGCGCCGTGTGCGGCTCGCCGGGACAGGCGCGTGCGCCGTGCGTCTGCTCAGGCAGCCGGGTGCAGATGCGCGTCCATGGCGTGCAGGCTCTCGAAGGCGCTGGCGTGCTCGGCCTCGTCGGCCTGCGCCGCGGAAGGGTGCTTCAGGTCGGGGCGTTTGAGCCACGCCGACTGCAGGCCGGCGGCGCGCGCCGCGCGCACATCGAGCTGCCAGTCGTCCCCCACATGCAGAACCGCCCCAGGCGCCACGCCGGCGCGTTCGCAGGCCGCGTGGAACATCCGCGGATCGGGTTTGCTGCAGCCGATCTCGTGCGCGCTCACGCAGTGGCTGATCAGGTCGCCCAGACCCACCGCCGCGATATCGGCATTGCCGTTGGTGACCGCCACCAGTGTGTAGCGGGCGGCCCAGGCCGCGAGCACCGGCCTTACATCCGGGTAGAGCGTGACCTGCTGACGCGCGGCGAGGAACACCGCGAAGCCGGTGTCGGCAAGCGCCGGCGGGTCGCCCGCCGCCTGCATCGCCCGGCGCAGCATCTCGTGGCGCAGGAAGCTCATGTCGTGCGCGCGCTCGGGATGCTCGGCCAGCACCGTCTTGCGGATCGCCTGGCGGTTGGCTGGCGTGAACGCGGTGGCGGTGGCTGGCGCGTGGTGGCGCAGCCAGTCGGCCAGGGTTTCCTCGGCGCGGACCAGCGTGGGCAGGACCGGCCAGAGGGTGTCGTCGAGATCGAGCGTGATCGCCTGGATGGGGTGGACGATGGTCATCGCGGCAGTTTAGCCTGCGGCGATGTGCGCCAATTACCTCCCCACCCGCCCGGAGCGGCTGCTGGCCCGCTTCGGGGTGCGGCCAGGGCGCGATGACTACCCGGCCGAGGCCTACCCGGGTCAGGCCACGCCGGTGGTGCTGGCTGATGGCGAGGGCCGGCAGGCCGCGATGGCGGTGTTCGGCATGGTGCCGCCCTGGTCGCGCGATGGCCGCAACTGGCGCCAGTGCTACAACGCGCGCAGCGAGACCGTGAGCGAGAAGCCCAGCTTCCGTCACGCCTGGCGGCAGCGGCAGTGGTGCGTGGTGCCGGCCGATGCGGTGTTCGAGCCCAGCTACGAGAGCGGCCGTGCGGTGCGCTGGCGGATCGAAGGCGCTGATGGCGAGCCGCTGGCGCTCGCCGGCCTGTGGGAGCGCTGGCGCTCGCCGCAGGGCGAGACCTTGCTCTCCTTCACGATGCTCACCATCAACGCCGACCAGCACACGGTGATGCGCCGCTTCCATGCGCCGGGCGACGAGAAGCGCTCGGTGGTGCTGCTCGAGCCCCGGGCCATCGATGCCTGGCTGCGGGCCTCGCCCGACGAGGCCCGATCGCTGCTGCAGGGCTTCGATCCGACCCGGGTGCGCTGCGAGCCGCAGCCGCGCGCGGCG
>NZ_CEXFHW010000273.1:0-3540 GCF_982640115.1 Quisquiliibacterium sp.
AACGCCAGGCGCGGGCCCCGCCGGGGCGCCGCCTGACTCAGGAGAAGCGCAGCGCCCCGTCGTCGAGGCTGGCCTGCGGCAGTTCGTCCTTCTCGGTCCAGTAGTCCTGCGAATGCCGCCAGGGCATGCGTTCACCCTGCTGCGGCAGCAGATGCAGGCCGCGCATGAGGTAGCCGGGGTTGAAGTTCTCCGGGTCGACCCAGGGCATCAGCGGCATCTCGGCATCCTCGGGCCGCAGTTGCGGCTCGACCACCGTGGCCCCGCGCGCCTTCATGGTCTGCAGCAGCCGGCAGACCAGGTCGGCGATGAGATCGGCGCGCAGGGTCCAGCTCGCGCGGAAGTAGCCGAACACCCAGGCGAGGTTGGGCACGCCGGTGAACATCGTGCCGCGCCAGGACACGGTCTGGGCGAAGTCGAGCGGCCTGCCGTCGATCTCGAAGGCGATGTCGCCCAGCACATTCAGGTGGAACCCGGTGGCGGTGACCACCACATCGGCATCGAGTCGCTCGCCCGATTTCAGCACGATGCCGCCGGCGTCGAAATGCGCGATCTCGTCGGTGGCCACCGAGGCCTTGCCCTCGCGGATGGCGCGGAACAGGTCGCCGTCGGGGATGAAGGCGATGCGCTGGCGCCAGGGCCGGTAGCGCGGCGTGAAGTGGCGCTCGATGTCCGGGCTGTCGCCCAGGAAGGCCTTCACCCCGGCGAGCAGCTCGGCCTTGAGCTTGTCGGGCTCGCTGAAGGATCGGCGTGCCACCGCCGCCTGATCGAACAGGATCTTGCGGCGCACGATCTCGTGGATCCACATCGGGTCGATGTCGAGCTCGCGCAGCGTGTCGGCGAGCTGGTTGGCGTTGCGCCCGGTGACGAAGTAGGTGGGCGAGCGCTGCAGCATGGTGACATGCGCGCATCGGTCGGCGATGGCCGGCACCAGGGTGGCCGCGGTGGCGCCCGAACCGATCACCACCACCCGCTTGCCGGCGAGATCGATGTCCTCGGGCCAGGTCTGCGGATGCACGATGCGCCCGCCGAACTGGTCCATGCCCGGCCACTCGGGGGTGTAGCCCTCGGTGTGCCGGTAGTAGCCCTGGCACATCCAGAGGAAGCCGGCGGTGAACAGCAGCCGCTCGCCGGTATCGAGCCGCGTGACCTGCAGCGTCCAGCGGCGCTCGGCGCCCGACCAGCTCGCGGCATCGATGCGGTGTCGGTAGCGGATGTGCGGTGCCAGGGCGTTATCGTCGATCACCTCGCCCATGTACTTCAGGATCTCGGCGGCGCTGGCGATCGGCGCGCCCAGCCAGGGCTTGAAGCGGTAGCCGAAGGTGTAGAGATCGCTGTCGGAGCGGATGCCGGGATAGCGGTGGGTGCGCCAGGTGCCGCCGTAGCCGTCCTGGGTGTCGAGCACCACGAAGCGGGTGCCAGGGCACTGCTCCTGCAGATGATAGGCGCCGCCAACGCCGGAAATGCCGGCGCCTGCGATCAGCACATCGAAGTGACCGGCCGGCGTGGCGCCGGCCGCGGCCAGCGCGGCGGCCTCGTCGGAGCGCGTGGTGGTGTTCATCTCAGGCCTGTGTCGACTGGTTCTTCATGTAGAGCTTCTGCATGCCGCCCAGCCAGCGGTCGTAGTTGGCGGTCTTGCCGCGCAGGTAGTCGAGCACCTCGGGGTGCGGCAGCACCAGGAAGGTTTCCTTGTCCATCACCTTCACGATCTCGTCGGCCACGGCCTCGGCGCTCAGGATGCCATCGCCGCCGGCCGAGCCGCCGTCGCCGGGGACCATGCCGGTGCGCACCGCCTGCGGGCACAGGCAGGACACATGCAGGCCGCTGCGGCCGTAGGCGATGGCCAGCCACTCGGCGATGGCCACCGCGGCGTGCTTGGTCACGCCATAGGCGGCCGATTCGACGATGTTGAGCAGGCCGGCGGCCGAGGCGGTGATGAGGAAGTAGCCCTCGCCGCGGGCGACCATCTTGTCGACCACGGCCCGTGCGGCCCAGACATGGGCCATGCCGTGGATGCGCCACATCTTGTCCCACATGGCGTCATCGGCTTCCAGGCCGCGGCTGTTGCCGATGCCGGCATTCGAGAAGTAGATGTCGACCCGGCCGTAGCGCCGCTCGGCGGCATCGACCAGCGCCTGGATGTCGGCTTCGCGGCCGACATCGCAGCGCACCGCCAGGCCGTTGACCGCCTGGGCCACCGGCTGCAGCCCGGCCTCGTTCATGTCGGCCACCACCACCCCGGCGGCGCCTTCGGCGTGGAATTTCAGCGCGGTGGCCCGGCCGATGCCGCTGGCCGCTCCGGTGATGACCGCAACCTTGCCCTTGATGTCCATGCGTGTCTCCTCGGTGAGTGCATTGGGGATGGCGCAAGGCTACACCCGCGGGCGCACGGGCATTTCCGGAATCCGGCCTGCGGCGGTGGCAAGATCCCGGCTCCCGCGGCCCCGTGCCGCTGCAAGCCCCGTGGCCTCGTGCCGCCAGGCTCACTTCCCCCGGAGCCGTCTGATGGCCTTCCGATTGCCCGCCCTGCGGATGGCCGACGGATCGCTGTTCGCGATCCTGCTGCGCTCGCCCTGGTGGGCGAGCCTGCTGGTGGCGCTCGTCCTGTTCGGCCTGATGCGGCTGATGTTGCCGGCGCTGTTTGCGGCGGTGTTCGCGCTGCCCTTCGTGGTCATCGCCGGCATTCGTGGCTGGCGTCAGCTGCAGGCGCCCAGTCCGCGCCGGTTGACGGCGCTGGTCGAGTCGGTGCGGGCGATGAGCTGGGAGGTCTTCTCGCGCGCACTCGTCGAGGCCTGGCAGCGTCAGGGCGCGCAGGTCGAGCCGATCCGCCACTCCGGCGCCGATTTTCTGGTGACGCTCCAGGGTCGGGTGACCGTGGTGGCCGCGCGCCGCTGGAAGGCGGCGCGCAGTGGCATCGAGGTGCTGGAGGCCCTGCAGGCCTCGCGCGATCGGCTCGACGCCCATGAGGCGCTGTTCATCGCCACCGGCGAGATCACCGCGCCGGCCGCGGCCTACGCGGCCCGTCAGGTGATCCGGCTGGCCGGCGCGCCACAGCTGCTCGAGCTGCTCGAGCCGCGGCCGGGCGACCGGCGCTGAGCGGCTGCCCGGCCTGCGCCTGCTCGCGAGCGCAGACTCGGTCCGCCCCAGCCTCAGCCCACGCCGCGTTGCCGGTCGCGCCAGTAGGGCGCGCGCAGCTCGCGCTTGAGCACCTTGCCCACCGGGCTGCGCGGCAGCGACTCGATGAAGTCCAGGGACTTGGGCGCCTTCATCGCCCCGATCAGCCCTCGCGTCCAGGCGATCAGCTCCTCGGCGCTGGCGCTGCCGCCGGGCTTGAGCTGGACGCAGGCCTTCACCGCCTCGCCCCACTTCGGGTCGGGTACGCCGATCACCGCGCAGTCCTGGACCGCAGGGTGCTTCATCAGCGCGCTCTCGACCTCGAAGGGGAAGATGTTGAAGCCGCCCGAGATGATCAGGTCGCGCTTGCGGTCGGTGATGTAGAGGTAGCCGTCGTCGTCGCGGCGGCCGATGTCGCCGGTGTGCAGC
>NZ_CEXFHW010000274.1:0-3420 GCF_982640115.1 Quisquiliibacterium sp.
GAGGTCGACGCCGCGGTCTTCGCCGCGCTGCTCGGCCAGCCGCATCGCCGAGCGGCCAACCGGGCGCGCGACGGCGCCCGGCACCCGGCCGAAACCCTCGCCTTCTTCGGCCTGCGGCCCGACTGGCGGGTGGTCGAGATCCTGCCCGGCAGCGCCGGCTACTACCTCGAGATCCTCGCGCCCTGGCTGCGCGAGCGCGGCCAGTACATTGCCGCCAACCGGCCGCCAGACGCGCCCCCGAACTACCTCGCCGACCACCAGCGCCTGCTCGAGCGGCTCAAGGCCGAGCCGGCGCTCTACGACCGCGTGGCGGTCACGGCCTTCGACCGTGACCGCCATGCCATCGCCCCGGCCGGCCGTGCCGACTGCGTGCTCACCTTCCGCAACCTGCACAACTGGCTGGAGCGCAACGAGCTCGACTCGAGCCTGCGGGCCTTCCACCGCGCACTGAGGCCCGGCGGCGTGCTCGGCGTGGTCGACCACCGCGGCCGCACCGACCGATCGCAAGCCGAGCAGATGGCCTCCGGCTATGTGCGGGAAGACCTGGCCATCCGCCTGATCGAGCAGGCCGGCTTCCGCCTGGACGGCCGCTCCGAGGTGAACGCCAACCCGCGTGACACCAAGGATCACCCGGAAGGGGTGTGGACCCTGCCGCCCACGCTGCGCCTGAAGGACATCGATCGCGAGCGCTGGCTCGCCATCGGCGAGAGCGACCGCTTCACGCTGCGCTTCGTGAAGCGCTGAGCGCGCCGGTTCTGACGGCGCAGCCTCGATGCGCTGAAGGCGCAGCCTCGATGCGCGCCGACCCGGCACGCGCCGGTCAGACCGGCCGGTCGCCGGCCAGGGTGATCCGGTGCATGAGGCGCCTGAAGCCGTGGTAATCGTTCACCGGGTTGTGCAGCGCGCAGCGGTTGTCCCAGAACGCGAGCGAGCCCGGCTCCCAGGCGAAGCGGCAGGTGAACTCCGGGCGCACCTGGTGCTGGTGCAGGTACTGCAGCAGCGGCGCGCTCTCCTCCTCGGTCATGCCGACGAAGCGCACGGTGTGCGCCACATTCACATAGAGCGAACGCCGGCCGGTCTCGGGGTGGGTGCGCACCACCGGGTGTTCGGCGTTGTACTCCTGGCGCGCGTCGTCTCGGCCGTCGCCGCCCTTGATGCGGTCCTCGCGGGTCTTGGAGACATCGGCCTTGGCCGAGCTGTTGACGGCGCGCAGGCCGGCGAGGATCGACTGCAGCGTGGGCGAGAGCGACTCGAAGGCGAGGTACTGGTTGGCAAACAGGGTGTCGCCGCCGTAGGGCGGCAACTCGCGCGCCAGCAGCATCGAGCCCATGGGCGGCTGCTCGAGATAGGCGGTATCGGTGTGCCAGACCCCGCCGAAGTTGGTGCGCTCGTGCTCGAGCTTCTTCACCTCGATGATCTCGGGGTAGCCCTCGATGCCCTTCACGAAGGGATATTCCACCGGGGTACCCATGGCCCGGGCAAAGCGCAGGAACTGGGCCGGGGTGAGGTCCTGATCGCGCAGGAAGATCACCTGGTGCTGCAGCAGGGCCTGCCGCAGCTCGGCGGCCAGATCGGCGGAGATGGCCTCGCGCAGATCGACGCCCGAGATGAGCGCGCCGAGAGCGCCGGCAACAGGTTTGACGCGAAGCATGCGGTCATCCTTGGGCAAGGCCGGCGCCGGCCGGATGGCCGGCACAGCGGGCCCATGATAAACCCCGGGTGTTCAGCCCGATCCGGGCCTGGGCCGGCCTGCCAGCAGGAATGAAACCGTGAACACCGCGAGCGCGACAGCCAGCACCCCGAAGCTGGCCGCCGCCTGTCCGGTGAGCCCCTGCAGCCATCCGATGCCGGTGGCCCCGAGCAGGATGCCCAGCAGGCGCGTGACGCTCACCAGGCTGCCGGCCACGCCGCGTTCATGCACCGGCAGCAGCGTGGTGGTCTGGTCCATGTAGCCCACCTGGAACAGGCCCAGGCCGAGCCCGCTGACCAGCATGCCGGCGGCCAGCGGCAGGATCGCCGGGCCACTGGCACCGGCAACGAGGCCCAGCACCACCGCCGAGAGCCCCAGCCCGGCCACCGCAACCCCCAGCCCCCACGCCATCAGCCCTGGTGCGCCCAGACGCCGCGCCAGACGCCCCGCCAGCGCATTGCCGAGCACCGACCCGGCCGGGTAGACCGACAGCGCCAGCCCGGCCTGCGCGATGGCCATGCCCGCCTGGCGCGTGAGCACATAGGGCAGCAGCAGCAGATTGGCGAAGCAGGCGAGGTTGACGATCACCGACGCCGCCTGGATGCCCGAGAAGCGCGCCGACCGGAAGGGCGCGATGCGCATCACCGGATGCGCGGCCCGGCTCTCGTGGCGCACCCAGGCCAGAGCGCCGGTCAGGCCGAGCGCGAGCAGCCCGGTGCCGGACCACCAGGCCGCGCCGGGCCGGGTGAGTTCGGTGAGTGCCAGCGCGAGCGTGGCCAGCACGCCGATCAGGCCCAGCGCGCCCAGCCAGTCGAAGCCGCCGGCGCCCGGCCCTTCGCGGCGCACGCTCACGGCCGGCACCGCAGGCAGCATGAGCAGGGCCAGCAGCGCGATCGGCGCACGGAACAGGAACACCCCCGGCCAGCCGAGGGCCTGCAGCAGCAGCCCGCCCACCCAGGGCCCCAGGGCCATGCCCAGGCTGTTCACCGCGGCATACACCGCGAGCATCCTCGCCTTGTCGGCGGGAGGCACCAGAAGGGTGACCAGCGCCGGCGCGCACGACACCGCCATGCCCACCGCCATGCCCTGCAGCACCCGTCCGGCCACCAGCAGGGGAAAGTCGGGCGCGAGTGCCACCGCCAGATGACCGAGCACGCAGGCCGCCATGCCGGCCGCGAACACGCGTCGATGCCCGATGCGGTCGCCGAGATGGCCGAAGACCAGCGCCAGGCTGGTCTGCGCCAGCACGAAAGGAATGACCACCCACTGGATGTCGCGCAGCGCCAGCCCGAAGGCGCCGGTGATCACCGGAAAGGCGGTGTTGACGGTGGTGTCGAGCGGCGCGACCAGCGAACCGAGGCAGATGACGGCCAGAGCGAGGCGGATGCGCGGGGCCGCGGGCATCGCGGCATTATCCCGCACGCATCCCCGGCGCGATACGCTCAGCCCAGCCGCTCGCGAAGATGGATCAGCCCGGGGTGCGGAAGCCGACACGCCGGGGCCCAGGGCGGCAGGGTGCCGATCACCCGGCGGCCTGCCGCGAGCCCGACCACCATCGCCATCGATTCGCACCCTGCCACCCAGTCGCAGCGGCTGATCGCCTCATCGAGCCCGCTGCGCTCATCCAGGCTCACCGGCAGATCGGCATGCGCGGCCAGCCAGGGCTGATAGCGCCCGGGCGGATCCGAGGGATGGGGACGCAGGCGGATCGGCTGAGCGGCGCCGATGCC
>NZ_CEXFHW010000275.1:0-3403 GCF_982640115.1 Quisquiliibacterium sp.
ACGCCGCACACCTGCGCCATCAGCCCGCAGGTGCGCAGGGCGGTCTTCGAGAAGTTCATGCGCAGCCTCAAGGCCTGGGAGGCCGGGGGCACCCCCGAGGATCCGGTCGATCTCGAACGCGGTTACTGACCCGGCCAGGGGCGGGTTGCGCGAGGCGTGGCTGTGCGGCCGCGTTCATGCGCTAGCATCGCGCCTTGCATCTGCGCTCCACCCCGAACGAGCAGCCGTCATGTACAACCCCGCCCACTTCCGAGTGTCCGACCCCCAGGCCCTGCAGCGGATCATCCGCGAGCATCCGCTCGGCATGCTGGTCACGCAGACCGCCGACGGGCTCGATGCAAACCACATCCCGTTCGAGTTCGATGCGGCCACGGGTCCGCTGGGGCTGCTTACCGGGCACGTGGCGCGCGCCAATCCGCTGTGGCAGCAGTGCCGCGACGGCGCCGACGTCCTCGTCGTCTTCCGGGGCAACGAGAGCTACATTTCGCCCAACTGGTACCCGAGCAAGCCCGAGACACACCGGCTGGTGCCCACCTGGAACTACGAGGTGGTGCACGCTCACGGTCGCCTCGCGGTGCGCGACGACGAGAAGTTCGTGCGCGGCGTGGTCGCGCGCCTGACTCGCGAACACGAGGCGCAGGAGCCGCAGCCGTGGAAGATGGGCGACTCGCCGCCCGACTACATCGCCTCGATGGTTGCCGCGATCGTCGGGATCGAGATCACCATCGAGCGCCTCGAGGGCAAGGCCAAGCTGAGCCAGAACCGCGAGCAGCGCGATCGGCTGGGTGCGGCCGAGACGCTGGCGGGGCGTGGCGAGGCCGCCCTGGCGCAGGCGATGCGCTCGGCGGGATAAGCCGCGGCGCGGCCTTCGCCCTTGCGCCGTGCTGCGATGCGGCCGGCGCGCCTACTTCGTGCTCAGTTCGATGCCGCGGGTGCGGGCGGGAGGCGCGCAGTCGCCGCGCCGGCGGCCCTCCAGGAAGGCGGCGATGGTCTGGGTGACGAGGGCTTCGGTGCGCTGCGACATCCCGTTGCCGGCGAAGTGCATGTGCGTGGCGCCGTCGATCACGCCCAGCCACTTGCAGCCCGCGGGCAGGCTGGCGAAGGCTTCGGTGCGGGTCTCCCACGACGCTGCGCCGAGTTCGTTGTCGCGGGTGCCGGTGAGCAGCAGGGTTGGCTTGCGGATGTCGGTCCAGGCGTGTTCGGGAAAGATCGAGCCACTGCCCTGCGGTGACAGCGCGATGTAGGCCGTGAAGGCGTCGGCGCCGTTCAGGCCCAGCCTGTTGCGCGCGCCGGCCTCGATCATCGTGGTTGCCGCGCCCATCGAATGGCCGATCAGGACGGCGTCACGCCCGCGGCATCGGGCCGAGGCCCAGTGCCGCGCGGCGGCGATGTCCATGAATCTTCCCTCGTAGGCCTGCGGCTCGGTGATCAGGTCTGCCAGGCCGTCGCGCAGGCCCTGCCCGCGAATGTGCTCGCGCAAGGCGCGTCGCCCGCTCTCCGGATGACCGATCACCACCGACAGATAGCCGAGCGAGGCCATCGCCTCGCCCAGATAACGGTAGCCCTGAGCCGACCCTCCGGCGCCGGGTGAGATCAGGGCGATACCCCGGCAGGCCATGACAGCGGGCTCATCGATGGTGATGTCGATGGCTCGGCCGTCCCGCCTGTGCAGGGTGACGGTCTCGACGGCCATGGCGCTCGCCAGCATCGCGAAGGTCAGCGCGAGGGCGGTGAGGGTACGTAACGTGAACATCATGGGGTCACTGGAAGCACAGGTAATCCCACACGCCCTGCACATCGAAGACGGGCCTGCCGGAGGCGTCCACCGGGGTCGATGCGTCGACAACCGTGATGCCGTGCTGACGCAGCGCGGGCGTGGCCGCGGCGCTGGCGGGGTTGGGAGCCAGCGCGGTGCGCAACTGCCGCGTATCGCCGAACGAGCCGATGCCGACCTCGGCCGGCGGCGGCCCCGTCGAAGGCCGCGGCAGGCCCAGGCCATCCCAGTGCGCGAAGGCGTGGGCATTGGGAACCAGGGGGTCGCTGTCCGCACCGAAGCCGTACTGCCGGCTTGCCGGCGTGACGTTGGGCCTCGCGCTGGTCCAGTTGGCAGGTCGATCGGTCAACTCGTTCCAGTCCTCGGGCGCGGAGAAGTACACGGCGCGGCTCAGGGACACGGTCTTGGCCAGGACGCCGACGTGGCCGCCACCCTGCGAGTGTCCGGCAAGCACGACCTTGCTCCAGTCGACCGTGCTGTTGCCGAGCAGGTACTGTCCCCAGCCTTCGGAGGGATGCCTGGCGGCGAGCTCTGCGAGCAGCCGCGCCACCCGGTTGACGATGGAGTCGGCGTTCGATACCGGGCTCTGCCCGCTGACAGGTGTGCCACCGCCGAAGACGACCACGTTGCGGGCGGCCCAGTAGCAGTCCGGTTGAAGACTGAACTGACAGAGCGCGCCCATCGCCGTCTGGTTCGGATAGTTGATCCCGATCGCATGCAGACCGCGCGCGGCGGCGGCCCGCAGGATGTAGGTGTATTGGGTTGGTCGGCCTTGCGTGCCCGGCAGGAACACGAAGAGGCGGCCCCTGGTCGTTGCCGAGGGCGACGGGTTGATCGCCACGTGAGGCGCTTCGCCGCCGCTCGGTGCCGCGCTGATGCCGCTGTCGGTTGCGGTCGCGTAGATCTGGCGCTCCAGGGACGGCGGTGATGCCGCAGGGTCGGGTGGCGATAGGCCGGTATCGGGCGTACCGCCGCCACCGCAGGCAGCGAGCAGTCCGAGTGCTGTGCAGGCGAGAACAACCCGCAACCGTGGGGGGGCGATGAAGCGAATGACGGTGGCCAAGGTGACTCCTGGTGATCCGGGCTCGCGCCGAGGTCAGCCGCGGCGCCCGGGATGCTCCCAGGCGCAGAAGATTCCGCCCTGCAGTTCGCGGGCGATCGGGTCGCGGTCGTTGACGTGTTCGGCGATCCGGTCGCGCCACGCGTCGGCGCTGTCCTGCGGTTCGTAGCCGATGCGCCGGGCCGCATCGTCGGTCCACCACGATGCGCTGTTGCGCGAGGCGCCGAACACGATCTCGTAATGCACGTCGGCGTCGATCGCGCGCTCGATCAGATGCGCCAGGTCGCGGTGGCTGATCCAGGTGGCGAGGTGGCGCCGCTCGCCGGGTTCATCGGGCGAGCGGGCGGTGCCGATGCGCAGGCACACCGCGCTCAGGCCGAACTTGTCGGCGTAGTAGCGGGCCAGCGCCTCGCCGAAGACCTTCGACACGCCGTAGCGGGTGTCGGGCCGCACCGGCTCGCTGCCGTCCAGACGGGTGGCGCGGTCGTGAAAGCCGATCGCATGATTGGACGAGGCGAAGACCACCCGGCGCACCCCCGCCAGCCGGGCTGCCTCGAAGGTCTGGTAAC
>NZ_CEXFHW010000276.1:0-3378 GCF_982640115.1 Quisquiliibacterium sp.
GTCGATCGGGCGCACCGCGACCGGGCGGCCGGCCGCGCGCAGCGGCGAGATGCGCACCTCGCCGAGGTCGGAGTCGAAGGACACCCACACCGTGGCGGGATCGAACTCGCGGCGCTCCACCGGCTCGCGCCACGGCGCCGCGCTCAGCCCGGCATGGGCAAGCACGCCGAGCAGGCGGTTGAGAGCCTCGGATTCGGCCACCGGCACCTGGGGCAGCCGGCGCAGCAGCGCGGCGTCGAGCATCAGGCCGCGACTCCGCCGTGCGTGAGCATGCCGCGCATCAGCTCCGCGAAGGAGCGCGCGCCCATCTTGTGCATCACCCGCGAGCGGTGCAGTTCCACCGTCTTGATGCTGATGCCCAGACGATCGCCGATGGTCTTGTTCAGCAGGCCGGCAATCACCAGATCGAGCACCTGCCGCTCGCGCGGCGTGAGGCTGTTCAGCCGGGTGCGATGCGCCTGCGCGGCAGGGTCCTCGTCGCTGTCGTCGGCCGGCGTGGCGGACTCGTTGACCAGAACCCCAGCGCCCGCCGGCAGGCCACCCGTGATCGGTGTCGTCGCGGGCCGCGCGCCGCGCTCGAAGGCCTGCTCCAGGGTGCGCTCCAGCACCGAGTCCTGGAACGGTTTTTCGAGGAAGCTGTAGGCGCCCTTCTGCATGGCCTCGACCGCGAGCGGTACATCGCCGTGGCCGGTCATGTAGACCACCGGCCAGGTGGCGCCGCGCGCGATCAGGGCGTCATGCACCTGCAGTCCGGACAGCCCGGGCATGCGCATGTCGAGCAGCACGCAGGCGGGGCTGGCGGTGTCGATCCCGTCGAGCGCCTGCAGGAAGCCGGCCGGGGTGTCGAAAGCGCGCACGTCATAGCCCAGGCTTTCGAGCAGCCAGGCGGCCGATTCCCGGAAGTGTTCACTGTCGTCGACCAGCAGGATGGTGCGTGTCATGCGGCGAGCTCCGTGGCTTCGGTGGCGCGGGGCAGCGACACCCAGAAGGTGCAGCCCGGACCTTCGTCACGGGGCGTGAACCAGAGGCGTCCCTGCTGCAGTTCGATGATCGAGCGGCAGACATGCAGTCCGACCCCCATGCCGCCGGGCTTGGTGGTGAAGAAGGGCGTGAACATCCGTGCCGCTGCGCTCTCGTCGATGCCCGGCCCGCGGTCGGCAATGCCGAGCGTGGCGCTGTCTTCGTCGAGATCGATCAGGATCTCCAGGCGGCGATCGGGACGGGCCACGCTGCGCATCGCCTCGATCGCATTGCGCGCGAGATTGACGAGCACCTGCTGCTGGAGCACCCGGTCGCCGCGCACCACGGCAGCCTGCGCGCCGGGCGCCTCGCGCACCTCCACCGAGACGCCGTCGCGCTGGATCTCCCAGTCGAGCAGCGAGATGGCGTCATCGACCAGCCCGCGCAGCGCGATGGTCTCGGCCTTGGGCTGGCGGTGCTGCACATAGTCGCGCACCCGCGTGATGATCCCGGCCGCGTAGAGGGCATGCTCCACGCCACGCTGCACCGCAGGCCGCACGCTGGCCGGCTCGAGGTTGCCGCGGTCGATGCGGATCAGCAGGCCGCGCAAGAGGTTGGTGAGCGCGCCGATCGGCTGGTTGAGTTCGTGGGCGAGGGTGGACGCCATCTCGCCCACCGACAGGGAGCGCGAGAGCAGCAGCAGTTGCTCGCGGTCGTTCAGGTGCCGGGCTGCGGCCTGCTGGTCAGAGCGCAGATCGGCCAGTCGCAGATGCAGCCTGCCCTCGGCATCGGTTGCCGCCTGCGCGCCGAGCGGATGTCCGTCGGGCCCGGTGAGCACCGCTTCGGCGCGGCCGCTCTCGCGGACCTGGTCGATGAGTTCGGTGAGGCCGCGAAAGGCGGCGCCCAGGTCGGCGAGCGATTGCCCGGCCTGCCACTGGGGCAGGCTGGCAGCGAGCGCCTGCGTGCACCAGCTGATGCGTTGCGCAGGCGGATCGATCGTGGCGATCCACTGGCCGAGTGTTTCCAGACTGAGCGCCGCGTCGGGCAAGCCTTGCTCCCATACCGGGTGGGCGCCGGCCGGTCGCCGGCGCACCCACAGGTCCGCTGAGGACCGGTCGGTCGAGTATAGGCAGCGCCGCCGCGGGGCGCCGTGAGCTATTGCTCAGGCCACCGGTGACGCAGTGCCCGGGCGCTCGTGGCGCAGCGGCTAGAAGAGGCGGAACGCGATGATGGCCATCAGCGTGGGCGGCGTGGCCGCCACGAAAAGCCAGAGCGGGCTCACCGCCTCGTCCTCGAAGTGCGGCCGCAGGATGGCCATGCCGGCAGGGTTGGGTGCGTTGGCAATCACGGTGAGGCCCCCGCCGGTGACGGCACCGGCCACCAGCGAGTACTTGAATTCGTCGCTCAGACCCGGCACCAGCGAGCCCAGGTAGGTGAGCGCGGCATTGTCGGTGATCGCGGTGAGGGCCGTGGCACCGTAGTAGACCGCGGTGGAGTCCATGCGGGTGAGCAGCGGCTCCAGCCACCACTGCTGCTGGCCGCCGAGCACCACCAGCCCGGCGAGGAAGAAGGCCACCATCAGGCCCTCGCGCAGGATGAGCCGGTCCTGGAATTGCGGATAGGCGGTGGCAAAGCCCATGAAGAACAGCAGCAGACCCATGAAAGCGGCAGGGTGGTGCGCCAGCACCACCACCCCGAGCAGGAACACCATATGCAGCACCGCGACCCAGGCCGGCAGCGGCTCGCGCGTGCTTCGAGGCGGCGGCGCGAGCCTGGCCAGTTCGCGCCCGAAGAGCAGGGTGCAGGTCAGCGCGCTCACCGCCACCGCGACCGCGGCCTTCCAGCCGAACTGGCTGAGCATGAACATCGAATCCCACTGCCAGGTGGCGGCCACCATCAGCACCGGCGGCGCGGCGAAGGAGGTCAGCGTGCCCCCGATGGAGACATTGACGAACAGCGTGCCGATGGTCGCGTACTTGAGCCGGCTGGAGACATCGGCCGAGAAGATCCGCTCACGCAGCATCAGCGCCCCCAGCGTCATCGCTGCGGGCTCGGTGATCAGCGAGCCGAGCAGCGGCACCGCGGCGAGGAGCACGAAGTAGGTCGCCATCGCGCCGGGCAGCGGCACCGCACGCGCGATGATCTCGACCGCGCGGCGTGCCACCTGCAGCACCGCCCGGCTCGCGGCGATGACCATGATCGCGAACACGAACATCGGCTCGGTGAAATTGCGCGAATCGAGGTAGTCGGTGGCCTCCTGCCGGCCGAGCATGAACGCCATGCACACGATCAGCACCATGGCCCAGAAGCCGAACACCGCCTCGACTTCGCCGAGCAGGTGCCAGACCCCGGCGTGGCCGGGCTGTGCGTGAGCGAGTTTCTCGAAGAACTTGGTCGAGAAGGTGTGGGCGATCGCCA
>NZ_CEXFHW010000277.1:0-3347 GCF_982640115.1 Quisquiliibacterium sp.
GCGCGATCACCTCGCGGGTGATCGCATCGGGCGCAAAACGCGCGCGCGGCGGCACGCTGCCCGGGCCTTCGCGCCCGAACGATTCGCGGTTGTCGGCGTCGAAGTTCCACTGCCCGCCCACGGGCTCCTCGCCGTCCATCAGGATGCCGGTGCGCCGGCGCAGCAGCCGGTACCAGTGCTCGAGCCGCAGCTGCCTGCGACCACGCGCATGCTCGGCGAAATCGCGCACGGTGCTGTAGAAGTGGCGGTCTTCGCGCACCTCGAGCGGCAGGCCCAGTGCTTCGGCGGCCTCACGCAGCGCCGCGAGCACCCGCCAGTCGCCGGGTTCGGTCATGACCAGCGCCCTGGGGCGCAGGCTCTCGACCGCACGGCGCAGCTCGCCGGCGAGCGTGCCGGTGTTGGCCGGGTCGTCGAGCCGCACCGCGTGCACCGGGACGCCGGCCTCGCGCAGCCCGAGCACGAAATGCCGCATGGCCGCCAGGAACAGCGCCGTGCGCTGCTTCGATGATCGAATGTGCTTCGATTCTTCGTCAACCTCGGCCAAAAAGACCATGTCCTGGGAGGCGTCGAATCCATCGAATGCCGCTGCCCGGGCGTCGAGCTGGTCGCCCAGCACGATGATCAGGTGACGCAGGCCGCTGGTGCTCATCGGGCGCCGGCCTTGCGGCAAGCCTGCGAGCACCAGCGCACCTCGTCCCAGTTGCGCGCCCACGCCTTGCGCCAGCTCATGGGCCGACCGCAGGCCGCGCAGGGCTTGCTGGGCAGGTGGCTCTTGTTGCCGCGAAAGCCGGTGGCGGCTGCGGCGCCTGCGGACGAACTGGCGGCAGGGCGGCGGATGGGGCGGGTCATGGCGCCGACTCTACCAAAGGCGTTACCGCCTGCCGATCGGCGGCGATCGACCGTTGGTCGGTCGCGAGGCGATGTCCGTCCGCCTGCCGGTGGACTCACTGTCGCGCGGATGGCAAAAGGGTCGGGTCATGTTGAAGCGCATTTCTGTCTCAGAGCTCACCCTGGGCATGTACCTCCAGTCCCTGGAGGGGTCGTGGCTATCGCATCCATTCTGGCGCACGAAGTTCGTGCTCCGCGATCCGGCCGACATCGATGCGCTTCGGCAAAGCGCGGTCACCTACTGCTGGATCAACGAGGCACTCTTCGAGGATGTCGCGCCCAAGACGGCGCCGCACGCCGCGCCGGCCGAACCGCCGGCCCCGACGCCCGCGGCCCAGCGGCGGCTGCGTCCCGAGGGCACGCCTGCCGATGCGCCTGCTTCCGAACGCGGCCCGGGACCCCAGGCATCTGCTGGCAGTGCGTCCGCAGCCGTGCCTTCGTCCCGGCCCCAGGCCGCGGCCTCGCCTGCCACGCCGGCGGGCAGTTCCCGAATTCCGGTGAGGCCGCCCGAGTTGCAGCCCGCGGCTGCGGCATCGCGCGCCCCGACCCGCCCTCGCGCCCCGGCTACTCCGATCACCCCCGCCACCCCGGCCGCCCCGGCCGAACGGGCGCCGCTGCAGCACGCCGTCGAGCTCGAGGGAGAACTCGAGCGGGCCTCCGAGATCGTGAATCGGTTCAAGGGCGTGATCACCGAGATCTTCGGCGAAGTGCGCATGGGCAAGGCCATCGAGACCGATCGGGTCATGCCCTTCGTCGAGGAGGTCTCGGCTTCGGTTCAGCGCAACAGCGGCGCGCTGGTGAGTCTCGCGCGGCTCAAGACCAAGGACGACTACACCTACATGCATTCGGTGTCGGTGTGCGCCCTGATGATCTCGCTCGCCCGCCAGCTCGGCCTGTCGCAGGAAGACACCCGTCAGGCGGGCATCGGGGGCATGCTGCACGACGTCGGCAAGATGGCCGTTCCCGACAGCATCCTGAACAAGCCGGGTTCGCTCACCGACAACGAGTTCGCCGTGATGCGGCTGCACCCCGAGCGCGGCTTCGAGCTGCTCAAGGGCTGTACGGAGCTGGGCGAAGTGCCGCTCGACATCTGCCTGCACCACCATGAGCGGATCGATGGTCGTGGCTACCCCAAGGGCCTGGCCGGCGACCAGATCACACTGATGTCGCGCATGGCCTCGGTGTGCGACGTCTACGACGCGGTCACCTCGCAGCGGGCCTACAAGGCGGCCTGGGATCCGTCGTCGTCGATCCAGCGCATGTCGCAGTGGAAGGGGCAGTTCGATCCGCCGATCTTCCAGGCCTTCGTGCGCAGCATCGGCATCTATCCGGTCGGCACGCTGGTGCGCATGGAATCGGAGCGCCTGGGCGTGGTCATCGACCACAATCCGCGCAGCCTGGTCAAGCCGCGGGTGCGGGTGTTCTTCTCGACGCGCCGGTCGCGGCCGGTTCCGCTGCAGATCGTCGACCTCGATGCGCCTGGCTGCAACGATCGCATCGTCGGTCGCGAGAGTCCCGAGGACTGGGGCTTCACGCACCTGCAGGAGCTCTGGCAGGCGCTGCCTGTCATGACCTCCTGATCCTGGCGCCGCCAGGCTCCGCCGCGCGCCTCGGGCCGCGCGGACGCTTACCCCTCTTGCCCCCGCTCGCCCCCGCGCGCCGCAGCGCGGTGGGACAATCCGGTTTTGCTCACCGATCGGGGCCAGCGTGTTTCGTTGCTTCTTCCTCAGCCGCCGCTGGTTCGTCTGGTCCATCCTCGGCACCGCAGCCATCCTCACCGGCACCTGGCTGAAGGTCAGCCTCGATGTCCGGATCAACGAGTGGTTCGGCGAGTTCTACAACCTGGTGCAGAAGGCGCTCGGCCAGCCCGGCAGCGTGGCGCTCGACGAGTACTGGGCCTACCTCGCCACCTTCGGGCGCATCGCCGCGCTCTTCATCCTGCTGGCGGTGCTGCTCGACTTCCTCGTCAAGCACTACGTCTTTCGCTGGCGCTCGGCGATGAACGACTGGTACACGTCGCAGTGGGAGCGGCTGCGCGGCATCGAGGGCGCGTCGCAGCGCGTGCAGGAAGACACGATGCGCTTTGCCCGGCTGATGGAGGGGCTGGGCGTGAGCCTCGTCGACAGCCTGATGACGCTGGTGGCCTTCCTGCCCATCCTCTGGACGCTGTCGGCCCAGGTCACCGAGCTGCCCATCATCGGCAAGGCCGAGCACGCCCTGGTGGGGGTGGCCATCGGCTTCGCGCGGGCAGGTACCGTGCTGATGGCCCTGATCGGCATCCGGCTGCCCGGTCTGGAGTTTCACAACCAGCGCGTCGAGGCGGCCTTCCGCAAGGAGCTCGTGCACGGCGAGGACGACCCGCTGCGCGCGCAGCCCGCCACGCTGGCCGGGCTCTTCGACGACGTGCGCCGCAACTACTTCCGGCTCTTCTTCCACTACCTCTACTTCGACGGCATACG
>NZ_CEXFHW010000278.1:0-3310 GCF_982640115.1 Quisquiliibacterium sp.
GAAGACCTGGTTTCCCTCTTCCACGAGGGCCAGGATGTCGCAGGTGTAGCTTCCCAGCGCCGCGGTGACCGACTCGACATAGCCAATGAAGGGTTGATGTCCGACTAGAGTCGGGCCGAGTGATCCGCGAAAGGTAAAGTCGGGATGAAAGATGCCGGGTACCAGGCTGCTATCCGCGCGGTTCCACATATCCTGATAGAAGGTGCGAACAATCGCCTTCTGGTGCGACAGGGGAGCGCCAGAGAAATCGAGGGGCGTGTCGTGCATGGTGGGTGTGATTCTGCTGATGTCTGATGACAGCCGTGTCCTTGGCGGCCTGACCCCGCAACCATCAGCTCAGGCACTTCGCCCGTAGTTGCCATCTGGTGCGGTGTGTGAAGAATTCCGCCTAGAAGAGTGATGGCCCCACGCAACAGCAATTGATCCCCAGATCAGCCGCGCACATCTTCTTCTTGTGCTCGTCTGGCCTGGATGAGGGAGTCGGGAGGCCTGAATCCTGGCCGTCAGGCCATGCACGACTTGCACCCACCCCGTGCGCCTGCGCATGGACCAGCCAAGGCGCCGTCATCAGCGCTCTGCTTGCGATTGCGCAAGACCGGAATCGTCTGGGCAACCAGGTGACAAATGCAAGCGAGCCCCTGCGCTTCAGAACCCGAACGGCCCAGTCTGAACACGACATGCGTCCATGGAGCGCCGCGTAAGCGCAGCGATATCCCTTGTGCGGCGACACATAGCGCCGGTAAACCTCGACTGAGAACTGGAGCGCGGGTGTGAGCATGTGGCCTTTCGTGAAGCTGACCGGCGTGCGGCAGTGGGCGGCGATCGGGCCAGAATGAAATAAGGCCCGGGTGACGAACGCTGTTGCGCGTCCGGTTGAGCGTAGGGTCAGACGTCTGGGTACCTGTTACGCAGCTTGAGCATGCAGCTTGACGCCAAGTGCACGAGCTACCTTGAGCACCGTGGCGAAGCTCGGATTGCCATCGGCGCTCAGGGCTCGGTACAGGCTCTCCCTGCTCAGGCCGGCATCCTTGGCCACCTGGCTCATACCTTTGGCTCGGGCAATATCACCCAGGGCCTTGGCAATCCCGGACGCATCGTCAGGGGCCTCCTCCAGCCAGGCATCAAGGTACGCGGCCATCTCTTCGGGCGTGCGCAGATGCTCTGCGATGTCATAGGGTGTGGTCCGCGTCCTGGACGATTTGCTCGGCGCACGTGGCATGGCTCGCTACTCCCGAAAGTTCTGAGCTAGCTTGATTGCGAGCTCGATGTCCTTGGATTGGCTCGACTTGTCGCCTCCGGCCAGTAGAAGCAATAGTCTCGACCCGCGTTGCGAGTAATAGACCCTGTAGTCAGGGCCAACGTCGATCTTGAGCTCCGAAACACCGCCGGTGAGGTTACGGTGCTGACCTGGGTTTCCAGCGATCAATCGCTCGACTCGGACGAGAATCCGGGCTCGGCCTGCAGCGTCCTTGAGAGGGTCGATGCATCGGGCGTACTCGTCAGTCTTTTCAACCCACCCGAGCCAAGTGTAGCCTACAAGCTACGTTTGTCAAGGTGGCAGCACGAGTGACGCCTAACGTTAAAGCTCAGCGGCGAGTGAAGCGAGTCCGCCGGAGCGCAGGGTCAGGAGGCGGAGCATAAAGCGTGAAGCCAACCGGGGTGCGGCAGCGGGCGGGTGCCGGGCCTCGGTGAAATCGGAGATTGGCCAGTGGCACGTGGGCTGCGGTCGGCTGTGAGTCAGTGAGAATCACTTGTGCTCGATCGCAGATCCGACCAGACCGTCCGAACGCGACGAAGTCCGAGGCGAAGCGTGCTTCCTGAAACCTCACGCCGAAGCGATTGGACTGCTGCCGCATCGACGCCTCGAGCCACTGCAGCTCAGCCTGATCGTCTGGCGAGAGCGGTGGCAGGTCCCTGGTGTCAGTTGTGCGGCCTGGCGTTCGGAAGTGGATGTCGACTTTCCTCTGACAGTGCTGCTCTGGCGCGCTGGCGCTGCTCAGCCGCCTCAGCGCCAGAGGTCGACGCGCCACACCGAGAGCTCCCGCTGGACCTGACCCGAGGCGAGTTCAGGCTCTGTTCCGATGGGAAGCACCCGGGCGATCAGCGGGCTGCCCCGCCAGTTCACGCAGTCCGCGGCCTCTGCAGCAGTCAGGCCGCCTGGCAGTGCCACCCTCGCCACGTACCCGTCGCCAGAGCGGGCCATCTTGACCACCTGGGCCCCCGTTTCCGGGGTCTTGCACATCAGCCTGTTGAGCTCCTTCTCGATGCGAAAGGCGCTCGGTCTCCGGGCGGCGCCGCCGTGCGCGGGGCTCACCAGGATCTCAGCGATGTATCGGTTTACCACCCAGTACGGCTCCTGCACGAACGCGTACGCCAGGTCCGACGCGAGCAGACGGTCCTCGATTCTCAGCATTGCGTCGGAGTTCGCGGCGATGAGCTGCAGCCTCGTGCCTTCGCCCTCGGCCTTCATCATGCCGATCGTGGCTCCGCCGGTGAGCTCAGACACCCGGGCGCGTAACGCCTCCTGGGCCCGCTCGGCGGCCAATTTCGCCGGGTCGGGCAGCTTGGGCGGGGGCGGTGCCAGGCTGGCCGGCATCCAGTGATACGTGTCGATCTGCGCTCGCCGGCCGAGGAGACGCGGCACACTGATGCGCGCCGAGTCGTAGGAATAGAGATTCGTGCGCTCGACGCCAGAGAAGCGCAGCTCGAAGGTCAGCCCACCGCCGCCCGCGCGCCGCAGTCTGACCAGCGTGCCCCCCTCGAGGTAGGCGCGCTCCTGCCTGCGGGCGGCAGGCACCTGTTTGCGAAGGGACACCCAGCCGTCGGCGCAGTCGTAATGCGTGCCGAAGGCGAGGGGCGCGCGGGGGTAGGGCGTCGTTGTCCGCGTGTCCGGCGCTGATACCAGATCGAGCTGCATCGTGCGGCCGTCAGGGCTCGCGGAGATCTCGAGGTCGTGGGCTTCGGCGGGCCACACCTCCAGTCGCAGCGCGGTCATCACCTCACGGTGGCCGGTCTCCAGGGACGGATGCCGATCGGGCATACGGTACCGGCCGGTCAGGTCGGGACAGCCCCCGGCGGCATGGGCCAAGCCCGCGGTCAGGAACCCCAGCAGCAGCAGCAGGATGGAACGCATGCGCCGCATGCTCGTTCACGCGGCCGCGGCGGACCACCGGGTCAGTTCGGACGGCCGATCGCGCGGGACGGGCGGTGCCGCAAGAAAGACCGTGTCTGGCTGCCCGAGGTGCCGCGCCGGGCAGGCGATGATCATCGCGGCGATCCTGGAGATACAGCGTCTGGAGGCCGCCGCCTG
>NZ_CEXFHW010000279.1:0-3297 GCF_982640115.1 Quisquiliibacterium sp.
CTGGAGCATCCGCCTCGGGGTCGACCCCTGCCGCGCCGAGTCCAGCTTCGGCCACCCCGCCATCGGCGGGCGGAACGTCCTCCACGTGAGGGCGTTGCGCCCAGGGAGTGGCCGAACCGGCCGCGCCCGCGTGCCGCCACGCTGACCCGTCGCCTTCACACACTCCATCCGAGCGCCACGATGTTTCGTCGCTACTTCATCACCGGTCTGCTGATCTGGATACCGATCGGCATCACGTTGTGGGTGCTCAACTTCATCGTCACCACGCTCGACCTCAGCCTGTCGTTGCTGCCCGTGCAGTGGCAGCCCCTGCAGGTGTTCGGGCGCAATCTGCCCGGTATGGGGGCGTTGCTCACGGTGCTGGTGATCTTCATCACCGGAGTGCTGGCCGCCAACTTTCTGGGCCAGCGCCTGGTAGGTCTGTGGGAGTCGCTGCTGTCGCGCATCCCCATCGTGCGCACCATCTACTCGAGCGTCAAGCAGGTGAGCGACACGCTGCTCTCGCCGCAGGGCAATGCCTTTCGCAAGGCACTGCTGATCGAATATCCGCGCCGCGGCAGCTGGACCATCGGGTTTCTGACGGGCGTGCCTGCCGATGAAGTGCGTGCACAGGTGGCCGCACCAGCGCCGGGTGCGACCGACGGGCCCGAAATGGTGTCGGTCTATGTCCCGACCACCCCCAACCCCACCTCAGGATTTTTCCTGATGGTGCGCAAAGACGAAACCATCGAGCTCGATATGTCCGTCGACGAGGCCTTGAAGTACGTGGTCTCGATGGGCGTAGTCGTCCCGTCCGCGCGCGCGTCTCCCCAACGGTTCCGATGCCGCATCTGCCGATGTGCCCGTGGCCGCACCCTCCTCATCGAACCTGACCTGATCAAAGAGAACCACAGCATGCGTACCTGCTACACCGGCGAGGTGTCCATCGACCGCCTGGACCAGACCGTGACCCTCTTTGGCTGGGTGCAGCGACGCCGCGACCATGGCGGCGTGATCTTCATCGACCTGCGCGACCGCGCCGGCATTGCCCAGGTGGTGTGTGACCCGGATCGTGCCGAGACCTTTGCCACCGCCGAGCGCGTGCGCAATGAGTATTGCGTGCGCATCACCGGCAAGGTGCGTCGCCGCCCGGAGGGCACCGACAATGCAGGCATTCGCAGCGGCCAGATCGAGGTGCTGTGCCACGAACTCGAGATCCTCAATGCCTCGGTCACGCCGCCGTTTCAGCTGGACGACGACAATCTGTCCGAGACCACGCGCCTGACGCACCGGGTCCTCGATCTGCGCCGCCCGCAGATGCAAAACAACCTGATGCTGCGTTATCGCGTGGCCATGGAAGTGCGCAAGTACCTCGATTCGCTCGGCTTCATCGACATCGAAACGCCGATGCTCACCAAGTCCACGCCTGAGGGCGCGCGTGACTATCTCGTGCCCTCGCGCGTCAATGCAGGCCAGTTCTTCGCCCTGCCGCAAAGCCCGCAGCTCTTCAAGCAGCTGCTGATGGTCTCGGGGTTCGACCGCTACTACCAGATCACCAAGTGCTTTCGCGACGAAGACCTGCGTGCCGACCGCCAGCCCGAGTTCACCCAGATCGACTGCGAGACCTCCTTCCTCGACGAGACCGAGATCCGCGCCATCTTCGAGGAGATGATCCGCACGGTCTTTCGCAACGCGATCGGCGTCGAGCTGCCGGCGAGCTTTCCCACCATGACCTACGCCGAGGCCATGCGCCTCTACGGTTCCGACAAGCCCGATCTGCGCGTCAAGATGCAGTTCACCGAGCTCACCGACGTCATGGCCGACGTCGACTTCAAGGTGTTCTCGGGCCCCGCCACCACGCCCGGCGGGCGGGTCGTCGGTCTGCGCGTGCCTGGCGGCGCCGAGCTCACGCGCAGCGAGATCGACGCCTACACGCAGTTCGTCGCCATCTACGGCGCGCGCGGGCTGGCCTGGATCAAGGTCAACGACGCCGCGCGCGGCCGCGAGGGCCTGCAGTCGCCCATCGTCAAGAACCTGCACGACCGCGCGATCGAGGCGGTGCTCGCGCGCACCGGCGCGGTCAACGGCGACATCATCTTCTTCGGCGCCGACAAGGCCAAGGTGGTCAACGATGCGATCGGCGCGCTGCGCAACCGCATCGGCCACTCCGAGTTCGCCCGCAAGGCCGGGCTGGTCGAGGGCCAGTGGCGCCCGCTGTGGGTCACCGACTTCCCGATGTTCGAGTACGACGAGGCGGACGCGCGCTGGACCGCCGTGCACCACCCGTTCACCTCGCCCAAGGACGGCCACGAGGATTTCATGGCGACCGATCCCGGCCGCTGCCTGGCCAAGGCCTACGACATGGTGCTCAACGGCTGGGAGCTCGGCGGCGGTTCGGTGCGCATCCACCGCGAGGAAGTGCAGAGCAAGGTCTTCCGGGCCCTGAAGATCGGTCCCGAGGAGGCGCGCGCCAAGTTCGGCTTCCTGCTCGACGCGCTGCAGTACGGCGCGCCGCCGCACGGCGGCATCGCCTTCGGCCTCGATCGCATCGTCACCATGATGACCGGCGCCGAGTCCATCCGCGATGTCATCGCCTTCCCCAAGACCCAGCGCGCGCAGTGCCTGCTCACCCAGGCGCCGTCGCCGGTCGACGAGAAGCAGCTGCGCGAGCTGCACATCCGGCTGCGGGCTGCCGAGGCCGCGCGCGCCTGAGCAACCGACGATGGGCACCAAGATCCCCGAATCCGTGCTCGTCGTGATCCACACGCCCGACCTGCGGGTGCTTCTGCTCGAGCGGGCCGACCACCCGGGTTTCTGGCAGTCGGTCACCGGCAGCAAGGACAGCCTCGATGAGGACCTCGCCCTGACCTGCGGGCGCGAGGTGCTCGAGGAAACCGGCCTCGATGTCGCCGCCCATCAGCTCACCGACTGGGCCCTGACCAACCGCTACGAGATCTACCCGCACTGGCGCCATCGCTACCCTGACGGCGTCACGCACAACACCGAGCACGTCTTCGGCCTGTGCGTGGCGTCGCCCGTGCCTGTCACCATCGCGCCGCGCGAGCACCTCGCCTACGCGTGGCTGCCCTGGGAGGAGGCCGCCGGCCGATGCTTCTCGTGGTCGAACGCGCAGGCCATCCGCGAACTGCCGCAGCGCATCCGGCGCGGGCCGGCGACCGGCGCGGCGCAGCCGTGAGTCCGGCGCGTCCGGCCAACGGCCTGCGCCCCGGTCGGCCCCGGCCGCTGCCGCGGCCGCAGCCGGGCGCAGGCGGCAGCGCCACGGTGGCCTCGCCGCCGGGGCTGGCGCTGCGCGTTGCC
>NZ_CEXFHW010000280.1:0-3294 GCF_982640115.1 Quisquiliibacterium sp.
CGCGGCCACCATCGAGAACACCCGATTCGAGGGCAACGAGAGCATCGTCCTCAACGCCACCCTCTCGGCCACCGGACGCACCTCGAGCACCGGCACCGGCACCGCCACCATCCTGGACGATGATCTGCCAGGCCTGAGCATCAGCGGCAACAGCGTCGCCGAAGGCGGCTATGCCCAATGGACCGTGGCCCTCGGAGCCGCCATGCCGGTGGCCGGCAGCCTCTCCCTGGCCTTCGGGTCAGGCACTGCCACTGCAGGCTCGGACTTCACCAACGCCCTGCAGGTTTCCACCAACGGCGGCACCACCTGGTCGACCTACAGCTCGGCCCTGTCCATCCCCGCCAACACCACCAGCGTTCTGGTGCGCGCGGCCACCATCGAGAACACCCGATTCGAGGGCAACGAGAGCATCGTCCTCAACGCCACCCTCTCGGCCACCGGACGCACCTCGAGCACCGGCACCGGCACCGCCACCATCCTGGACGATGATCTGCCGGGCCTGTGCGTCACCGGCAACAGCGTTCTCGAGGGCGGCTGCGCACAGTGGACGGTTTCCCTTGGTGACGCCATGCCGGTTGCGGGGTATGTGACGCTGGGCCTGGGCACCGGCACCGCCAATGCCGCAGACCTGCGCTATCCGCAGTGGCAGGAGGTGTCGACCGACGGCGGCCGCTCCTGGAACTGGTACTACAACGGCACGAGCATTGCCATCCCGGCTGGTACCCGCAGCCTGCTCGTCCGGACACCCACCAACGACGACTGCACCATCGAGAACGACGAAACCGTCGTGCTGGAAGCCACCCTCTCGGCAAGCGGCCGGAGTTCCTCCTCGGCCAGCGGCGCAGCCATCATCCTGAACGACGATGCGATCAGTGTCAGCATCAACAACATCAGCGTCAGGGAGCCGGGCGGACAGGGCACGCAGGACCCGGACGAGGACGATTGCAGCACGGCCACTTTCACGGTGCGCCTGTCACAGGCCACCGATCGCGATGTGGTCGTAGCGTGGGAGACCCGGGAGGGCTCGGCCACCGACATCACCACCGGAAACAACTGGCATGGCAACGGTGGGCGCGACTTCATCAGCGATGCCGGCACGGTGACCATCCGCGCAGGGCACACCAGCGCCACGATCAGCATCCTGATCACCCCGGACAACCGCAGCGAGCAGGCGGAGCAGTTCTCGGTGGTGCTCACCAGCGCAACCAACGCCCGCATCACCGACAGCACCGGCGTTTGCACCATTCTGGCCAATGTCAGCCCGCTGGTCCTCGACCTTGACGGTGATGGTGTCGAGACGATCTCAGCCTCGCAGGGCGTCTGGTTCGACAACGACGCCACCGGCGTCGCCCGCAAGGTTGGCTGGGCGGGTGCCGATGACGGCCTGCTGGTGCGCGACATCAACCAGGACGGTCGGATCAACGACGGAGCCGAGCTCTTCGGCACCGGCACCGCCGACGGTCGTGGCGGCAAGGCCGAGCACGGCTTTGCCGCACTTGCCCAGCTCGATGACAACCACGACGGCGTGGTCGACAACCGCGATGCCGCCTGGAAGGACCTGCAGGTCTGGAAGGATGCTGACAGCGACGGCATGACCGATCAGGGAGAACTGATCTCGCTGGCGGCGCTGGGCGTCAGATCGCTGTCCCTGCAGCACAACACCTCGGACGCGGTCCAGAACGGCAACCAGATGCTGCTGCAGGGCCAGTACACCGATGCCACAGGCGCGCACCGGGAGATGACCGATGTCTTCTGGGGCATCGCCGACGAGGGCGCGGCTACCGAACTGGTCCCTGTCGGCAGGGCAGGTTCGGTCGGAGGCAGCCTGGCCGACGCCAGCGCGCGGATCTGGGCGCCCGAGGCCGGCGAAGGCAAGGTGCTCATCCGCGGCTTCGACGCCGACCATGATGTGATCGACCTGCGCGGCATCCTGCCCGACGAGGCAAGCGACCTGAGCACCCTGCTCAGCCTGCGCCGTGACGGCAACACCACCGTGATCGACATGCACGGCGCTGGCGGTGCGGATGATCGGCAGATCGTGCTGGCCGGGGTGGACCTGCTGGGTGAACGAAGCGCCAGCGAGGCGCTCGATGACCTGCTGCGCAAGCAGCAGCTGATGACCGCCTGACGCCCGAAGCGGGCGGGCCACCGGGGCAGCGCCCCGGCAGGGCCCGCCCGGTCAGCCTCGCGTCGAATCAGCTCTCGGTGAATGCGAGCTGTCGTGCGCGCAGAATGGGCTTGAGCAGATAGGTGGCCACCGTGCGCTGGCCGGTCATCACATCGACCGTGGCCATCATCCCTGGCAGGATGGGGTGGCGATCCCAGGCGCTCGCGGCAGCGCCCGAATCACGCCGGGTACGCACCCGGACCAGGTAGTAGGGATTCCCCTTGTCGTCGGCCAGCGTGTCGGGTCCGACATGCTCCAGCGTTGCCGGCAGGCCACCGAACACGGCGTAGTCATAGGCGCTGAGCCGCACGGTGGCGGGCATGCCGGTACGCAGCCGCGCAATGTCCTTCGGCGCGATTCTCGCCTCAACCAGCAAGGTATCCTCGGAGGGGACGATCTCCAGCACTTCCTTGCCAGGCTGGACCACACCGCCGGGCGTGCGCGCATGAAGCACCTTCACGATGCCGGCCACTGGCGCCTTGAGCACCGTCTTGCTCACCCGGTCATCCAGACCGCGGGCGTTCTCCCGGGTGCGATCGAGTTCGGCAGCCACTTCAGCGAGCTCCTGACGGGCTCGTGACAGAAAGGCCTGCTCCAGCTCCTGACGGCGGGCCAGGGCCTCGCTGCGGGCCCCCGCCAGACGCTCCAGGGCTGCGGCGGCGCTCGCGATCTCGCCCCGGGTTCTGACGATCTCGCGCTCCAGGCGCACCATGTCGAATTCCGACACCGCGCCGGTGCGCGACAGCGGCTTGCTGACATCGTATTCCCGCTGCAACAGGGCCAGGGCCGCGATCGTGGCGTCCCGCCGGCGGGAGGTCTCTTCCGCCTCGGCGCGCCGCTGTTCGATCTGGCCGTCGACCACCTGCAACTGCGCCGAAAGCTCCTGGCGTCGCGCCTCGAAGATCTGCTTCTCGCGCGAGACCGCCAACGGGTCGGACGCACCCCCGGTCTCGCCAAAGCGGGGTGCCGCCTGCCCGGAGGCCTCGGCGCGCAGGCGCTCGAAGCGGGCCGTCATGGTGCCCCGGCGAGAGCGGGTTTCGCCCAAGGCCGCATCGGCCCGCACGGCCTCGATATGCACCAGCGGCTGGCCCTGGACCACCCGCTCGCCCTCCTTGACCAGGATCTTC
>NZ_CEXFHW010000281.1:0-3289 GCF_982640115.1 Quisquiliibacterium sp.
CACCCCCAAGAAGCCGAACTCAGCGCTGCGAAAAGTCGCCAAAGTGCGCCTGACCAATGGGTTTGAGGTGATCAGCTACATCGGCGGCGAAGGCCACAACCTTCAGGAGCACTCGGTGGTGCTCATCCGCGGTGGTCGCGTCAAGGATCTGCCCGGCGTGCGCTACCACATCGTGTGCGGCTCGCTCGACCTTCAGGGCGTCAAGGACCGCAAGCAGGCGCGCTCGAAGTACGGCGCCAAGCGGCCCAAGAAGGCCTGATCCGGCCGGATCTGTTTTGTCGGGCGCGGGGCCATCCGGGTCGTTCCGGGTGCCCGCGCCCTTTGTTCTGGCGGCGCCTTGGTGCCGCCGAGTAAGCGGTCATCCCGTCGCGTCCCTCCGGGCGCGGTCTGTCGGATGGCCCGTTGCGCCGGGCGCATCGCCCGGCGAAACCGCTGAAGCCAGGAGAAAGTTGCCATGCCCCGTCGTCGCGAAGTACCCAAGCGTGAAATCCTCCCCGACCCGCTCTACGGCAGCGTCGAGGTTTCCAAGTTCATCAATGTGCTGATGCTCGACGGCAAGAAGGCCGTGGCCGAGCGCATGCTCTACGGCGCCTTCGGCCAGATCAAGTCGCGCTCCGGCAAGGACCCCATCGAGGTCTTCGCGCAGGCGCTGCAGAACTGCCGCCCGATGGTCGAGGTCAAGAGCCGCCGGGTGGGTGGCGCCAACTACCAGGTGCCGGTCGAGATCCGCCCGGTTCGCCGGATGGCGCTTGCCATGCGCTGGCTGCGTGAGGCGGCCAAGAAGCGCGGCGAGAAATCCATGGGCCAGCGCCTGGCCAACGAGATGATGGAAGCCTCCGAGAACCGCGGCGGCGCCGTCAAGAAGCGCGACGAAGTCCACCGGATGGCCGAGGCCAACAAGGCTTTCGCCCACTTCCGGTTCTGACCCGGGCTTTCCGCCCGAAACCCAAGGGCCCACGAGGCCCCGCCCTGCACGTCTGGAGCACCTGACCATGGCCCGCAAGACCCCCATCGAGCGATACCGGAACATCGGCATCTCGGCGCACATCGACGCCGGCAAGACCACCACCACCGAGCGCATCCTTTATTACACCGGCGTCAATCACAAGATTGGCGAGGTGCACGATGGCGCCGCCACGATGGACTGGATGGAGCAGGAGCAGGAGCGCGGCATCACCATCACCTCGGCCGCCACCACCTGCTTCTGGAAGGGCATGGACATGTCCTATCCGGAGCACCGGATCAACATCATCGACACCCCGGGGCACGTCGACTTCACCATCGAGGTCGAGCGTTCCATGCGGGTGCTCGACGGCGCGTGCATGGTCTACTGCGCGGTGGGCGGTGTTCAGCCCCAGTCCGAGACCGTCTGGCGCCAGGCCAACAAGTACGGCGTGCCGCGTCTTGCCTTCGTCAACAAGATGGACCGCATCGGCGCCAACTTCTTCAAGGTGCATGACCAGATGCGCGCCCGTCTGCGTGCCAATCCCATTCCCATCCAGGTGCCGATCGGTGCCGAGGAAAACTTCAAGGGCGTGGTCGATCTGGTCCGCATGAAGGCCATCTACTGGGATGACGCCTCGCAGGGCATGAAGTTCGAGATGAAGGACATCCCGGACGACCTCGCCGACACCTGCTCCGAGTGGCGCGAGAAGATGCTCGAGGCCGCCGCCGAGGCCAACGAGGAACTGATGAACAAGTACCTCGAGGAGGGTGACCTCTCGGTCGAGGATCTGAAGCTCGCCATCCGCCAGCGCACCATCGCCGGCGAGATCGTGCCCATGCTCTGTGGCACCGCGTTCAAGAACAAGGGCGTGCAGGCCATGCTCGACGCGGTCATCGACTATCTCCCCTCGCCGGTGGACATCCCCCCGGTGAAGGGTGCTGACGACAGCGAGAAGGAGGTCTATCGCAAGGCCGATGACGGCGAGAAGTTCTCGGCGCTGGCCTTCAAGCTGATGACCGATCCGTTCGTGGGCCAGCTCACCTTCATTCGCGTGTACTCCGGCGTGCTGAACTCGGGCGACACCATCTACAACCCGATCAAGGGCAAGAAGGAACGCATCGGCCGTCTGCTGCAGATGCACGCCAACCAGCGTGACGAGATCAAGGAAGTGCGCGCCGGCGACATCGCCGCCTGCGTCGGCCTGAAGGATGTCACCACGGGCGAAACCCTCTGCGACCCCGAGAACGTCATCATTCTCGAACGCATGGTCTTCCCCGAGCCGGTGATCTCGCAGGCCGTCGAGCCCAAGACCAAGGCCGACCAGGAAAAGATGGGCATTGCCCTGGGCCGTCTTGCCCAGGAGGATCCCTCCTTCCGCGTGCGCACCGACGAGGAATCCGGCCAGACCATCATCTCGGGCATGGGCGAGCTCCACCTCGAGATCATCGTCGACCGCATGAAGCGCGAGTTCAGCGTCGAGGCCTCGGTGGGCAAGCCGCAGGTGGCCTACCGCGAGACCATCCGCAAGCCGGTCGACGAGGTCGAGGGCAAGTTCATCAAGCAGTCGGGTGGTCGCGGTCAGTACGGCCACGTGGTCATCAAGCTCGAGCCCCTCGAGCCGGGCGGCCCGGGCTTCGAGTTCGTCGATGCCATCAAGGGCGGCGTGGTGCCGCGCGAGTTCATCCCGGCGGTCGAGAAGGGCATCCGCGAGACCCTGCCCGCGGGCGTGCTCGCCGGCTACCCGGTGGTCGACGTGAAAGCCACCCTGTTCTTCGGCTCCTACCACGACGTCGACTCCAACGAGAACGCGTTCAAGCAGGCTGCGTCGATCGCCTTCAAGGAAGGCATGCGTCGGGCCAGCCCCGCGCTGCTCGAGCCGATGATGTCGGTCGAGGTCGAAACCCCCGAAGACTACGCGGGCACGGTGATGGGCGACCTCTCCTCCCGCCGTGGCATGGTCCAGGGCATGGAAGACATGGCGGGCGGTGGCAAGGCCATCCGCGCCGAGGTGCCGCTGGCCGAGATGTTCGGCTACTCCACCACGCTGCGCTCGCTCACCCAGGGCCGCGCCACCTACACCATGGAATTCAAGCAGTACGCAGAAGCGCCCAAGAATGTGGCCGAGGCCATTATCTCGGCGCGTACCAAGTGACGCTGACAGACAGCAACGTTCTTTGAAATCGGAGAAAGAGCAATGGCCAAAGGCAAATTCGAGCGCACCAAGCCGCACGTGAACGTGGGGACGATTGGGCATGTGGACCACGGCAAGACGACGCTGACGGCGGCGATCACGACGGTGCTGTCGACGAAGTTCGGTGGCGAGGCGAAGAAGTACGACGACAT
>NZ_CEXFHW010000282.1:0-3276 GCF_982640115.1 Quisquiliibacterium sp.
GGCGTCTGCGGCGAGGCCCGCCGCGCCCGCGCTGCGTCGGCCACCGCCGCTTGCCGGCGTCACGGTGGTGGAGGCCGCCACCATCATCGCCGCGCCCTTCGGCGCCTCGCTGCTCGCCGACATGGGCGCGCGCGTGATCAAGTTCGAGCCGATCGAGGGCGACCCCTTCCGTGGCATGGCGCCGGGCCTGGGCGCGGCGCGGGTCAACACCGGCAAGGAGAGCATCGCGCTCGATCTCAAGCAGCCGCGCGCGCGCGAGCTGGCGCAGCGCATCGTGGCCGGCGCCGATGTCTTCATCCACAACTACCGGCCCGGCGTGCCCGAGCGCCTGGGCCTCGCCTGGTCGCAGCTGAGCGCGATCAATCCGCGCCTGGTCTATCTGTCGGCCAACGGCTACGGCCCGGCCGGCCCGGGCGCGCTGCGGCCCTCCACCCATCCGATCCCGGGCGCGGCCATGGGCGGGGTGCTGTGGCAGATCGGCGGGCCGCCCGAGTCAGGTGCCATGGACGAGGCACGGCTGCGCGAGACCGCGCGCCGGCTGATGCGCGCCAACGAGGTCAACCCCGATCCAAACACCTCGCTGGTGGTGTGCTCGGCGGCGCTGCTCGGGCTGACCGCGCGTCGCCGCCTGGGCATCGGCCAGGCGATCTTCATCGACATGTTCGGCACCAACGCCTGGGCGAACTTCGATGACGCGATCGCCTTCCCCGGCAAGCCCGAGCGGCCGCTGCCCGATCGCGAGGGCTTCGGCCTGCATCCGCTGTGGCGGCTGTATCGCGCGCAGACCGGCTGGGTGTTCCTGGGCATCGAGAGCGCCGCGGCCTGGGAGGGGTTGCGCGCGCAGCTCGCGAGCGAGTTCGCCGGCGAGCCTGCACTGGCCCGCGACCATGCGTCCGCCTGCGCGGGCGGCGCAACGGTGAGCGATGCCCTGGCGCGGGTGTTCGCGCAGGCGCCGGCCGCGCGGTGGGAGGCGCGGCTGGCCAGCCGCGGCCTGGGCTGCGTGCAGGCCGACGCCGCCACGCCCGATGCCTTCTTCCTGCGCGACCCGCAGGCGATCGATCAGGGCCTGAGCCTGCCGGCCGAGCACCCGCAGTGGGGCGCGTACCGCCGGCATGGCGCGCTCACGGTGTTCGGCGGCACGCCCGGGGTGTATCGCGGCACCACGGCGCTGGGCGGCAGCACGCAGGCCTTGCTGGCCGAATTCGGCGTGCCGGTGGCCGAGCGCGCGGCGCTGCGCGAAGCGGGCGTGGTGGGCTGAGACGGGATCGCGGCGCCGGGTCACTCCGGCTTGATGCCGGCTTCACGCGCCACCTCTTTCCAGCGCGCGATCTCGGCGCGGATGAACTCGCCGGTTTCCTCGGGGCTGCTCGGAACCGGCGTGGCGCCCTGCTTGGCGAACTGCTCGCGCGTGCCCGGGTCCTGAAGCACCTTGACCACCGCGGCATGCAGCCGCTGCACGATCGCCGGCGGCGTGCCCGCCGGGACCACCAGCGCCTGCCAGGAGCTCACATCGTAGTCACGCGCCAGCGCCTCCTGGACGCTGGGCAGTTCGGGCGCGCCCGATGCCCGCTGGCGGGTGGTCACGGCCAGGCCGCGCACCTTGCCCGCGCGCACCTGCGGATAGAGCGATGAGATCGGGTCGAAGAGCACATGGATCTGGCCACCGATCAGGTCGGTGATGGCTGGGGCGCTTCCCTTGTAGGGCACATGCAGCATGCGGGTGCCGTTTAGGGTGTTGAACAGCTCCACCGCCAGCTGGATCGATGTCCCGGCAGTGCCGAAGCTCAGCGCGCCCGGGCGCGACTTCGCGAGCCTGACCAGCTCCGGAAGCGTGTTCGCGGGCACCGACGGATGCACCGCGATGACCAGGGGCTGGATCGCCAGCAGGCTCACCGGCGTGAAATCGCGCAGCGGATCGTAAGGCAGCTTCGCGAACAGCGCCGGGTTGGTGCCCAGCGTGGAGATGTTGCCGAGAAGCAGGGTGTGGCCATCGGGCGCGGCGCGCGCCGCGACCACGCTGCCGGGCACGCCGCTGGCCCCGGCCCGGTTCTCGACCACCACCGACTCGCCGAGCTCGGTGGCCAGCCGCGAGGCGACGGTGCGCGCGACGATGTCGGTGACGCCGCCTGCCGGGAAGGGGGCGATCAGGGTGATGGTGCGCGATGGCCAGGCGCTCTGGGCGAACACGCCCGCCGAGGCCAGCGTGAGCGCGAGCGCCGCGATGCCGCGGCGGGTCCATGTCGTCATGATCGTCTCCCGTGTTCGGGCGAGGAGCGCCCAGGCCATTGACGGACGCCTGCATCCTGTAGGATATACATGCACATTTGTATATCCAGGAGGGCTGAATGCAGGTCGCAAAGTGGGGAAACAGTCTCGCGGTTCGCCTTCCCGCGTCCGTGGTCGAGGCGCTCGATCTGAAGCCGGGGGACAACATCGCCATCCATGTTCGGGGCGAGCGCAGCTTCGCGATCGAGAAGACACCCGGCGCGCGCGAACTCCTGGCCCGGCTGCGCAGGTTTCGCGGTCGTCTGCCCATCGACTTCAAATTCGACCGGCTGGAAGTCCATGAGCGGGGGTGACGCCTTCTTCGACACCAATGTCATCGTCTACCTCCTCTCGGCGGACACGGCGAAGGCCGACCGCGCGGAGGATCTCGTCGCTCAGGGGGGCGTCATCAGCGTTCAGGTTCTGAACGAATTCGTGGCGGTCGCATCGCGAAAGCTGCGAATGCCCTGGAGCGACATCCATGAAGCGCTGAACCCGCTCCGCGCGGTCTGCGAAGTCGTTCCGATCAGCATCGAAACCCATGACCGCGCTCTGCATGTGGCGGAGCGCCATGGGCTGTCCATCCATGACGCCCTGATCGTCTCGGCTGCGTTGCTGGCAGGCTGCCGGACGCTCTACTCGGAAGACATGCAGGACGGTCAGGTCATCGATGAGCAGCTGACGATTCGAAACCCCTTTGGTTCCGCGTGAACCGACAGTTGCCGCGCGAGCGCCGCGATGCCGCGGCGGGTCCAGGTCGTCATGGTCGTCTCCCGGGATCGGCGATGACCTCAGACCTCCACGCGCGCGCCGTCAGATCGGCGCCGGCTTCCCGTTCATCCCCATGTTCGGCTGCGCCCGTGCCACCAGATCGGTGAGGATCGCACCCGCCTGCGCCGGGTCCGCCACCTGCGGCGCGCTCGGCCCGGGATGCCAGCCCTGCGTGATGCCGAGGTGTCCGCCACCGGCCTCGATCACCCGGGCGGTGACCGCGCTGCTGTGCCGGCTTGC
>NZ_CEXFHW010000283.1:0-3265 GCF_982640115.1 Quisquiliibacterium sp.
GGTGGTCATCGACGAGACCCGCCGGGTGTTCCGGGTCGATCTGCACGGGGTGCGCCTGCCGTCGGGGTCGCTGATCACCGGCGCGCCGGCCCTCGCCGCGCTGCGCGCGGTGCGCGACGCCGGCCTGCTGCTCGCCTGCGCCGAGGCCACCGGCGGGCTCGCCGCGGTGCTCGCGCTCACGGTCGACTACCTCAACCTGCGCTCGGCCTTCGGCCGCAAGATCGGCAGCTACCAGTCGCTCAAGCACACCTGCGCCGAGATCCTCGTCGGTCTGGAGCGCGCCCGCTCGCATCTCTGGCATGCCGCCACGCTGCTGGCCGAGGGCGCCGATGCCGAGGTGGCCCTGCGCATGGCCAAGGTCGAGGCCGGCGACAGCTTCGTCTTCGCGGGCGACCGCGCGGTGCAGTTCCACGGTGGCTTCGGCTTCACCTGGGAATGCGACGCGCAGCTCTACCTGCGGCGCGCGCTGTGGCTGCAGTACGCCTTCGGCGACGCTGCCCATCATCGCCGCCGGCTCGCCGATCGGCTGCTTGCGTCCGCCGAGCCGCTCGCCGCCTGAGCGCGGCACCCCTGTTGCCCGAGACACGCCCATGGACCTGAGCTACGGACCCGAGTACGAACGCTTCCGGGAAGAGGTGCGCGCGTTCATCGCCGGCCACCGCCACCTCGCGCCGGTGGCCGGCGGCCCGCGCGATCAGCGGGCCCGCGACTGGCAGCGCCTGCTGGTGCAGCACGGCTACACCGCGCGCAGCATTCCCGTCGAATACGGCGGCGCCGGTCTGCCGCCCGACATCCTGAAGTCGCGCATCATCGCCGAGGAGTTCGCCAGCGCCCAGGTCAGCCCCGGGCTGGGCGGGCAGGGCATCTCCATGCTGGTGCCCACCCTGCTCGAGCTCGGCACCGAGGCGCAGAAGCGCGAGTTCATCGCGCCCACCCTCAGCGGCGAGATGATCTGGTGCCAGGGCTACTCCGAGCCCGGCGCCGGCAGCGACCTGGCCAGCCTGCGCACCAGCGCGGTCCTCGATGGCGACCACTGGGTGGTCAACGGCCAGAAGATCTGGACCAGCACCGCGCATCAGGCGCACTGGATCTTCTGCCTGGTGCGCACCGAACCCGACGCACCCAAGCACCGCGGCATCAGCTTCCTGCTGTTCCGCATGGACACCCCGGGCATCGAGGTGCGGCCGCTGGTCGACATGACCCTCAACCCGAACTTCAACGAGGTGTTCTTCACCGATGTGCGGGTTCCGGCCCACCAGATCGTGGGCCGCCGCGGCGACGGCTGGATGGTCGCCAATGTCATCCTGCGCAACGAGCGCAATTCCCTGGCCGATCCGAACATCTCGCTGGCGCGGCTGAACGCCCTGGCCGAGATCATGAAGACCGAGACCGTCGACGGGCACCGCCTGATCGACGACCCGCGCTACCTCGACCGCCTGATGCGGCTGCAGGCGCGGGTGATGGCCATGCGCTTCAACGACCTGCGGCTGCTCTCCAGCCAGCTCAATCCCGGCCAGGACGCCACCCTGGCGCGGCTGGTGGTCAAGATGCAGGGTACCGAGCTGCGCCACGAGATCGAGGCCCTGGCCATCGATGTCATGGGCGAGGGCGGCCTCGCCTACGGCTCGCATCCCTATCTTCGCGACGGCGGCAGCTGGCAGTACGCCTACATGTACTACCTGGGCCTGATCATCGGCGGGGGCACCAACCAGATCCAGAAGAACATCATCGCCGAGCAGGGCCTGGGCATGCCGCGCGAACCAAAAGCAGGGGTGGCCTGATGGAATTCGGATTGTCTGCCGAGCAGGTGCTGCTCACCGACTCGCTCTCGGCCTTCCTGCGCGAGCGCGCGCCGCTGGCCCGGGTGCGCCGCTTCGCCGAGACCGGCGAAGGCCGCGCCGCTGATCTGCTCGCGGGTCTGGCCGAGCTTGGCGTGCCGGCCCTGCTCATCCCCGAGGCCCAGGGCGGCGTGGGGCTCTCGCCGCTCGATGCCTGCCTGGTGGCCGAGACCCTCGGGCGCCATGTCGCGCCGGTGCCCTTCGTGGCCAATGCCGCCATGGTGCCCACCGCGCTGCGTCTGGCCGGCAGCCCTGCCCAGCAGGCGCTGTGGCTGGCCGAGATCGCCGCCGGCCGGCAGGTGGTGGGCGCTGCGCTCGCCGAACGCAGCGGCGCGCGCGCCGGCGCCGGCGTGCAGGCCAGCGACGGCCGTCTGCGCGGCCGGGCGCTGCATGTGCTCGATGCCCAGGCCGATGCCTGGCTGGTGGCTGACGCGCACGATGGCCTGCATCTGGTCAGCGCCGGCGCGCCCGGCCTGAGCGTTCGCCCGCTCGAGACCATCGACCGCACCCGGCCGATCGCCGAGCTGGTCTTCGAGGGCACGCCCGCCGAGCCGCTGCCCGGCGCCAGCGCGGCGGTGATCGGGCAGGTGCTCGACATCGGCCGCGCCGTGCTCGCCGCCGACACGCTCGGCGCGGCCCAGGCCATGCTCGACCAGGCTGTGGCCTACGCCAACCAGCGCCAGCAGTTCGGCCGGGTGATCGGCTCCTTCCAGGCAGTGAAACACCTCTGTGCCGCTGTGGCTGCCGATCTCGAGCCGGCCCGGGCCTACCTGTGGTACACCGGTCATGAACTCGGCGAGTCGCCGCAGTCGGCGCGCGCCACGGTCTGCCTGCTCAAGTCGCACATGGACGAGATCGGCCGGCAGGCGGCCAAGTCCACCACCGAGGTTCACGGCGGCATGGGCTTCACCGACCTGCTCGGCCTGCACTACTGGTTCAAGCGCATCGGATTCAACCGCCAGATGCTCGGCTCGCCCGAGTGGCTGCGGATGGAAGCGGCCCGCACGCAGGGTCTGGTGGCCTGAGCCACCGGTGCCCCCGCAGGCCGCAGGTTTCGACGATTCGGATTTCGATCACACGCACGGAGATGACACGATGAGCACCGCCACCAGCAGCGCCACCAAGCCGGCCACCGGCTTCGGCGGCAATCCGCAAGACGACCTCCACGACCTGCGCATGAGCGACAAGTCGCTGCCCCTGCTCGAGCAGGTCAAGCGCTTCGTGAGCGAGGTGGTCGATCCCATGTCCGAGAAGTTCTTCGCGCTGGGCGAGGGCCGCGCCGACCGCTGGAGCTATGTGCCGGGCCAGCTCGAGCTGCTCGAAGAGGCCAAGAACGAGGCCAAGCGTCAGGGCCTGTGGAACTTCTTCCTGCCCGATGCCGAGACCGGCGAGGGCCTGTCCAACCTCGACTACGCCTACATCGCGGC
>NZ_CEXFHW010000284.1:0-3251 GCF_982640115.1 Quisquiliibacterium sp.
GACACCGCCGGCGGCATGGCCCGCGGCACCCTGAACAACTGCGGCCACGGCAAGACGCCCTGGGGCACCTACCTGGGCTGTGAAGAGAACTGGGCCTTCTATTTCGGGATGACGGCCGGCGGGGCCGCCCTCTCTCCCCGTGATCTGGCTTCGCGGCGGCGCTATGGCGTGGTCAGCGCGCCGCCCGCTGCGAATCTCCAGCGGACGATCAGCCAGGGCTGGCACACGGTTTCCGCCACCGACGACCGCTTTTCGCGCTGGAACGCCGCAGCGCCTGGCCGCAACGCCGAGGCCGACTTCCGAAACGAGGCCAACACCTTCGGCTACAACGTCGAGATCGACCCGCTGGACGTCAACGCCACGCCTGCCAAGCGCGTGATCATGGGCCGGTTCGCGCATGAGGCCGCCGTGTGCAGCCTGCCTGAGGCGGGCAAGCCCCTGGCCTTCTACATGGGCTGCGACGCGCGCAACGAGTACATCTACAAGTTTGTCAGCACCGCCGCCTGGGACCCTAAGGACATCGGCGGCGGCATCGCGGCGGGTGACAAGTACTTGAACGAGGGCAAGCTGTACGCAGCGCGCTTCGATGCCAGCGGCCAGGGTGAGTGGGTGGAACTGACCTTCGCCGACCCGCGCATTGCCAACTTCGCCGGCTTCAAGTTCGAGAACCAGGCCGACATCTACATCCACACCCGGCTGGCGGCTGACGCGGTGGGCGCCACCAAGATGGACCGCCCCGAGTGGGGCGCCGTCAACTACCGCAACGGCGAGGTCTACTTCGCGTTGACCAACAACAGCGCGGCCAACCGCACCCCAGGGCGGGTGGATGCCGCCAACCCGCGCGCCTACATGGACGTGGATGGCAAGAAGGGCATGGGCAACCCTAACGGCCACATCATCCGCTTCCGCGAGGACGGCTTTGCAGCCACCTCGACGAAGTTCACCTGGGACATCTTCCTGTTCGGTGCCGAAGAGGATGCTGGGGAGGCGAACCTGTCCAAGCTGACGGCCGGCAACGCGTTTTCCTCCCCCGATGGCCTGTGGTTCAGCAAGGCCACCGGCATCTGCTGGATCCAGACCGACGACGGCGCCTTCACCGATGAGACCAACTGCATGCTGCTGGCGGCCATTCCGGGCAGCGTGGGTGACGGCGGCAAGGTCACGGTCAAGAACAGCATGGTGGTGAGCGGCGCGACGGTCACCGGCACCCAGGAGACATTCCTGGGCGCCGCGCTCGGCGAAACCAAACTGCGCCGCTTCCTGGTGGCGCCCAAGGGCGCCGAGGTGACCGGCCTGACCGAGTCACCCGACGGCAGGACGCTCTTCGTGAACATCCAGCATCCCGGCGAGAACACCGCCGCGCTGGGCAGCGCCGCCGACTTCACCTACGAGAGCCAGTGGCCGGGCAACAAGGCCTACGGTGCAGCCGGCCGCCCGCGTTCGGCCACCATCGTGATCACCCGCACCGACGGCAACAAGATCGGGGTCTGATCCCCGGCCGGGGCCGCCGTGAGGCGGCTCCGGCGAACATCGGTGTGCCCGGGTGACCTGGCAACATCGGCCGCAAGCTTTCAGGGCGCAAGACCCGGCCGTGAACATCAGGCCGATCATCCCTCGGGCGCAGTTCAATTCACCGTCGCCCCCGACTCCTTCACCACCTTGGCCCAGCGCACGATCTCGGCGCGGATGAACGCATCGGCCTCGGCGGGGCTGTTGCCCACGATGTCATAGCCGAAGCCCTCGATCTTCTCGCGGGCCTCGGGGGCCTTCATGGCGCGGATGATCTCGGCATTGAGCTTCTGCACGATGGGCGCCGGCGTGCCGGCAGCGGCCAGCACCGAGTACCACACCGACACATCGAAGCCCGGCACGCCCGACTCGGCCACCGTGGGCACCTCGGGCAGGATGCGCGAGCGCTTGCTCGAAGCCATGGCCAGCGCGCGGAACTTGCCCCCCTTGATCTGCGGCAGCGAGGAGGAAAGCGAGTCGAACATGAAGTCCACCTCGCCACCGAGCAGACCGATGATGGCCGGGCCGCTGCCCTTGTAGGGCACATGGATCATGTCCAGCCCGAGCTGCGACTTCAGGTACTCCACCGACAGGTGGCTGGTGTTGCCAGGGCCGGCCGAGGCGAAGGTGAGCTTGCCCGGCCGCGCCTTCGCGGTGGCGATCAGGTCCTGGAAGCTGCGGATGGGCGACTGGGCCGGCACCACCACCACCAGCGGCAGGGTGGCGGCGATGGTGATCGGGGCAAAATCCCTGACCGTGTCGTAGGGCAGCTTGGGCATCAGCGTGGCGTTGATGGCGTGCGCCGAAAGCATCATCACGATGGTGTGGCCATCGGGGGCCGACTTGGCCACCAGATCGGCGCCGATGGTGGTGCCGCCCCCTGGCTTGAAATCGATGAACACCGACTGGCCGAGGTTGCGGGTGAGCTCCTGCGCGATCGGGCGGGCCAGGATCTCGGAGCTGCCACCGGGCGCGTAGGGCATGACGAAGCGGACGGGTCTGGTCGGAAACGCCTGTGCGAAGACGGCGGGCGCCGGCGCAGTGAGCGCGGCGGCGGCAAGCAGGACCTGGCGGCGATGCATCGTGAACGGCTCCTGAGGCAAGACAGAGGGGGCGCGGCGGAGCGCCCGCTGCGCACTGCTATCGTACCGGCATGGGCATCTACCTACACAAGATCCTGCCGGTCCTGATTCTGCCCACCGGGCTGATCATCCTGCTGCTGCTCGGCGGGCTGCTGCTGCGGCGGCGCTGGCCGGTGTGGACGGCGCTTGCGCTGTTCTGGCTGTGCAGCACGCCGGTGCTCTCCGATGCGCTCATGACCCTGGTGGAGGGCCGCGGTCCGCGACTGGAGGCCGCCGAGATGCCGGCGGCCGATGCGATCGTGGTGCTGGGCGAAGGGCGCGACATCGCGCCGGGGCCGGCCGCCGTGAGCGAGTGGACGGATGGCGACCGCTTCTGGGGCGGCATTGCGCTCTACCGCGCTGGCAAGGCGCCGTTGCTGGTATTCACCGGGGGCTGGGCACCCTGGGCGCCGGGCGCCCCGCCCGAGGGCGATGTGCTCATGCGCCACGCCCGGCTTCTGGGGGTGCCGGAGATCGCACTTCACACCACGGCCAAGGTGGTGAACACCGAAGCCGAGGCCTATGCGGTGGCCCAACTGCTGCAGCAGAAGTCACGCACCCGGGTGCTGCTGGTGACCTCGGCCTTCCACATGCCACGGGCGCTGCACCTGTTCGAGGAGA
>NZ_CEXFHW010000285.1:0-3235 GCF_982640115.1 Quisquiliibacterium sp.
GGCGCTGCTGTGCCCCTCGCCGTTGGTCACCGCGATCGCCACGCCGGGCACCTGGCCGAGCAGCGGTTGGGGGTGGGTCGGCGCGGCCTGACGGATGGTGCGCGGCCCGAGCACGCCGACCGCGGCCGGGGTCTCGGCCAGCGGCTGGCGCTCGCGGGTGGCGGTGACGGTGACTGCCGGCAGTCGATCATCGGCAGGGTCGGTGGCCGGTCCGGGTCCGGCCGTCGGTGAGGCCTGGACAACAGGCAGGCCGACGGAAAGCAGCAGGCCGAGCGCCCGACGCCCGGCAGGGGGAAAGCGGTTCATGAGGATGTTCCGATCGAGACGGATGCGCTGCGGGCCGTCGGGGCCCGGGCGCCTGGAAGCCAGCCCGGCGGTCAGACCGCACAGGATGGCGCGCAGGTCACGCCGGCAACGCACCAGCGCCGCGGGCGTGGTCGATCAGGACTGGCTGGGTGGGCCCCGGGAGCGGACGGCGGCCCAGATGAAGAGCGGCCGCGTCGTGCGCAGAAAGCGCTGCGGAACCGTGTGGCTCAGGCCGCTGATGAAGGCGCCTGCGGCGCCCTGCGCGGGCAGGGCCGCCATACCGCCCGGGCCGGCGCACAGCGGGCAGCGCACCTCGCCGTTGTCGGCGCCGCCATCGGCCAGCGCATCCAACCGGCTGGCCACCGACGAGAGCGGGTTGTGCACCGAACAGATCACCAGCCAGGGCGACTGCGCGGTGCGCACGGCCGCCCAGCCAGCGGACAGCGCTGGCAGCAGCGCGGCGAGCAGCAGTGCGGCGGCGGCAAGAGCGGCGATCGATCGGCGGTGGCGATGGCCCATGGTGCAGGGAGCTTATCAAACTCCGGGCCTGCGCCCTCGTCGCCCGGGCCTGCGCCCTCGTCGCCCGGGGCTCGTCGGGCGCCGGGCGCCGGCCTGTGCCGAATCCGGCGCCCGGCGGCCGATGCGACCGGGCGCCGCTGCTACCATCGACGGCTGAACCTCCACTCCCAGGGAACCCTCACCATGTCCGAAGCCCTCATCATCGACGCCTGCCGCACGCCGCGCGGCATCGGCAAACTCGGCAAGGGCGCGCTTGCCGAGATGCACCCGCAGCACCTTGCCGCCGCGGTGCTCAAGGCGCTGGCCGAGCGCAACCAGATCAACACCGCCGAGGTCGACGACATCATCTGGGGCACCAGCGCGCAGCGCGGCGGCCAGGGTGGTGACCTCGGCCGCATGGCCGCACTCGATGCCGGCTATGACATCCGCTCCAGCGGCGTCACGCTCGACCGCTTCTGCGGTTCGGGCATCACCTCGGTCAACCTGGCCGCGGCCACCATCATGTCGGGCATGGAAGACCTGGTCATCGCCGGCGGCACCGAGATGATGTCCATGACCGGCCGGCGCAGCAGCGAAGACGGCCCCTCGCTGATGGACGCCGGCAACCTGCGTCTGCGCGCCAGCCATCCGCAGTCCCATCAGGGTGTGTGCGCCGACGCGATCGCCACCCTCGAGGGCATCACCCGCAGCGATGTCGATGCGCTTGCCGTCGAGAGCCAGAAGCGCGCGGCCCATGCCATCGCCAACGGCCACTTCGACCGCAGCCTCATCAAGGTCTTCAAGGCCGACGGCTCGCTCGCGCTCGACCACGAGGAATTCCCGCGGCCGCAGACCACGGTCGAGGGTCTGGCCCAGCTCAAGCCCGCCTTCGCCACCATGGCCGATGTGCCCCTGGACGACAAGGGCACCACCTATCGCAGCCTCATCCTGCAGAAGTACCCCGACCTCAAGATCGAACACATCCACCACGCCGGCAACTCCTCGGGCGTGGTCGACGGTGCGGCCGCGCTGCTGCTGGCCTCGCCGCGCTATGCCGCCGCCAAGGGCCTGAAGGCCCGCGCGCGGGTGGTGGCGGTGGCCAACATGGGCGACTCGCCCACGCTGATGCTCAACGCGCCGGTGCCGGCGGCTCGCAAGGTGCTGGCCAAGGCCGGCCTCACGGTCGATGACATCGATCTCTGGGAGATCAACGAGGCCTTCGCGGTGGTCGCCGAGAAGTTCATCCGTGATCTCAAGCTCGACCGCAGCAAGGTCAATGTCAACGGCGGCGCGATGGCGCTGGGCCACCCCATTGGCGCCACGGGCTCCATCCTGATCGGCACCCTGCTCGACGAGCTCGAGCGCCGCGACCTGCGTCGCGGTCTGGTCACCATGTGCGCGGCCGGCGGCATGGCGCCGGCGATCATCATCGAGCGGGTCTGACCTGGCCGTCGGGCCGCGGGCCGAAGGCCCGTTCGGCCCGCATCGCGAGACCCGCCACCACACTGCCGAAGGCGTCGCCCATGACCACGGGCACGCCGGGCAGCAGACGGCGGACCGCGTCCTGCAGCACCGCCGCACGGGCCGAGCCGCCGGTCAGATAAACCACCTCGGGGGCGGTTGCGGCCTGGGTGAGCGCTTCGGCGATCAGACGCTCGACGGCCAGGCGCAGAGGTTCGATCGCGCGGACCAGCCGGTCGGCGCCCACCGGTGCCCGCAACCCGGGTTCGATTCGCTCCAGATCGACCAGCACCTCGGCATCCGCGCGCTCCGACAGCGCGAGCTTGGCCGATTCGGCGCGGGTCACCAGCCACAGGCTCTGACCTGACTCGCGCAGGGTTTCCAGGCGTCTTACCTGCCTGGCCACCGCATCGTCGCAGCGTCGGCAGCTTGCCGCGATGGCCGGCCCGGCGCGCAGGAACGCCGCCTGTGCCGGCACGCTGAAGACATCGACCGCGTCGCTGTAGGGCTGGGGCGGCACTGGCAGGCCCGAGCGCTCGCGCAGTCCCAGTCCGAGGGCCGGCATCAGCCCTGCAAAGGCCAGCGCGGTGTCGACATCATTGCCGCCCACGCGGTCACCCACCGAGGCCAGGATGTCCTCGGCACGGTCGTCGGCCGGGTCGTGACGGCCCGGCCTGGTCGAGCGGCCGCGCGCGTCGGGTCCGAGCAATGCCATGGTGCAGTCGGTGGTGCCACCGCCGGCGTCGACGATCAGTGCCACCTGCCGGCGCTCCAGGCTGCGCTCGAAGTCCAGCGCCGCCGCGACCGGCTCGAACTCGAAGATCACCTCCTGCCAGCCGGCATCCCGGGCAGCGGCCTGCAGCAACGCCAGCGCGCGGGCATTGGCCTGCTGCGGGTCGCGGCCGATGCCGCTGCCGAAGTTCACCGGCCTGCCGAAGCAGGCCTGGGTCAGCGACTGGCCAGCGGCGTC
>NZ_CEXFHW010000286.1:0-3155 GCF_982640115.1 Quisquiliibacterium sp.
GCTGCAGCCGGTGCCGGCGCAGGCGCAGGCGCAGGCGGGGCGGCCACCGGGGCGGCTGCCGGCAAGGGCACTGTCTCGATGGCCGGCGTTGCCGCCTCGGCGATCGGGGCCTCGGCGATCGGGGCCTCGGTGGATGCAGCGACCGGGGCTGGTGCCGCAGCTGCGGGCTCGGCGAGGGCGGGTTCGGCCGCCAGGCTCACCGGCTCGATCGCGGGCTGCGGCATCAGCGCGACCGGTTCTGCCGGACGGGCAGGCGCCGGGCTGGCCTCGGCTGCCGCCGCGACCGCCACCACGGGTTCGATGGCGGGGACTTCGCTGGCCGCAGGCGAGGCTTCAGGACGGACCTCGGCGTCGGGGGCAGCGTCGGCACGGCTGGCATCGGCATCGGCATCGTCACGAGCGCCGTCAGCCTCCACCGCACCGCTGGCTTCGCCGTCGTTGCCGCGACCGCCACGGCGACCTCGGCGGCGGCGGGAACGACGGCGCTCCTCACCGTCGGGGCCGAGCTCGCGCTCATCGGCTGCGCCTTCCGCGGCGCCGCTGCTGATGGCGCCCTCGGGGGCCGCGCCCGTGCTCATGGCCGGCGCACTGCCGGCGACCGCGTCGCCGGTGCCGCCAGCCGGAGCGGCTGCCGCGGCGCCGGCTGGCGCGGCGTCTGCGCCCAGCGCGGCGGTGCCGGCCAGCGGATTGGCGAGGGCCTCGCCATCCTCGCGTGCCCCGTCACGCGGCCCACGCCGACCCCGGCGCGGTTCACCTCGCGGCCCGCGGCCGCGATCCTCGCGCGGCTCGCGGCTTTCGGCGCGCGTGGCGCCGTCAGCCTCGCGGGGGCTGCTGGGGGTCTCGCCCGTCACCTCGTCGGTCGCCGGACGCGGTCCGCGACCGCCATCGCGGCGCGAGTCGCCGCGCGGCGGCCGGTCTTCCCGACCACGACCTTCCTCCCGGGGGCCGCGGTCATCGCGGCCTGCGGCGCGGGGGCGTTCGTCCCGGCCTTCACGGCCTTCGCGCGGACGATCGCTTCGCCCGCGACCCCGGCCATCACGGCGGCCGTCCTCACGCGGCCGGCGCGGGGTTTCGGTGCCGGCGCCCTCCGGTTGGGCGGGCGCGGCGACCGGTGCTGCCGCTGCGGCTGCCGGGGCGGCAGCCTCGGGCTTGCGCCGGAAAATGCGCATGAAGCGTCCGAACAGGCCTTCCTCGTCGGCCGGCGCGGCACGCATCTCGGGCGGTGGCGGCGCGGCCGGGGCAGGTGCCGGTGCGGGCACCGCCGGGGTGCTGGCCTGCGGCGCCGGTTGCGACGGCGTGACCCCCTTGACCATGGCCTCCTGACGGGCCTTGGCACCCTCGAATTTCGAGTCGAGATAAGCGTTGTCTTCGGTGGGGCCGCCCGCCAGGGCGTAGCTGGCGCGGTAGGTGTTCAGGCGCTCGTCGTCATGTCGCAGGCGCTCGAGCGTGTAATGCGGGGTCTCGAGGTGCTTGTTGGGAATGAGCACCACCTCGACCTTGAGGCGCGCCTCGAGCTTGGCGATCTCGGCACGCTTCTCGTTGAGCAGGTAGGTGGCCACCTCGACCGGCACCTGGGCGTGCACGGTGGCGGTGTTCTCCTTCATGGCCTCCTCCTGGATCACCCGCAGCACATGCAGGGCGGAGGATTCGGTGTCGCGGATCACGCCGGTGCCGTTGCAGCGCGGGCAGGTGATGTGGGTGCCCTCGTTGAGCGCCGGTCGCAGCCGCTGGCGGGAAAGCTCCATGAGGCCGAAGCGCGAGATCTTGCCCATCTGGACCCGGGCGCGGTCGTAGTGCAGGGCGTCTTTCAGCCGCTGCTCGACCTCGCGCTGGTTCTTCGAGCTCTCCATGTCGATGAAGTCGATCACGATCAGCCCGCCGAGGTCACGCAGCCGCATCTGGCGCGCAGCCTCGTCGGCCGCCTCGAGGTTGGTGCGCAGCGCGGTCTCCTCGATGTCGCCGCCCTTGGTGGCGCGCGCCGAGTTGACGTCGATGGCCACCAGCGCCTCGGTATGATCGATCACGATCGCGCCACCCGAGGGAAGCGGCACCACCCGGGAATAGGCGGTCTCGATCTGGTGCTCGATCTGGAAGCGCGAGAACAGCGGGATGTCGTCCTGGTAGCGCTTCACCTTGCCGACGTTGTCCGGCATGACGTGGGCCATGAACTGATGGGCCTGGTCATGGATGTCCTCGGTGTCGATCAGCAGCTCGCCGATGTCCGAGGTGAAGTAGTCGCGGATGGCGCGGATCACCAGGCTGGACTCCTGGTAGATCAGGAACGCGCCTGGCGCCGAGCCGGCAGCCTGCTCGATCGCGCGCCACAGCTGCAGCAGGTAGTTGAGGTCCCACTGCAGTTCCTCGGCATTGCGGCCGATGCCCGCGGTACGGGCGATCATGCTCATGCCGGCCGGGATCTCCAGCTTGTCCATGGTCTCGCGCAATTCCTGGCGGTCTTCGCCCTCGACCCGACGCGAGACGCCGCCGCCGCGCGGGTTGTTGGGCATCAGCACCAGGTAGCGCCCGGCCAGCGAGATGTAGGTGGTGAGCGCGGCGCCCTTGTTGCCGCGTTCTTCCTTGTCGACCTGGACGATGACCTGCTGGCCTTCCTCCAGGACATCCTGGATGCGGCCGCGGCTGACATCGGCACCCTGCTTGAAGAAGGCCTTGGAGATTTCCTTGAAGGGCAGGAAGCCGTGACGCTCCTCGCCGTAGTTGACGAAGCAGGCCTCGAGGCTGGGCTCGACGCGGGTGATCACGCCCTTGTAGATGTTGCTCTTGCGCGATTCATGACCGGCCGACTCGATGTCGATGTCGATGAGCTTCTGGCCGTCGACGATGGCAACCCGCAACTCCTCGGAGTGGGTTGCGTTGAACAGCATGCGTTTCATGGGTATTCCGCTCCAGTGCGCCGGAGGCGCAGCCCGGCTGGGGCTGGCGGAACACGCCCCGCATCGCGGGGCCGACTCACGCGAGAGGGGGCCGGCTCAGTGAGCCGGCAGACCGGATCGTGGGACTGAGGGCAGTGGCGATAGCCTGCGTGATCCGCCGCGAGGGCCGCTGGGCCGAAGCGCACCGGGCCGCGCACGATGGGGCGGCAGGGTGGTCAGGCACGGTGGGCCAAGGGAAATTCGCATGCTCCGGTCGGCCCTGCC
>NZ_CEXFHW010000287.1:0-3025 GCF_982640115.1 Quisquiliibacterium sp.
CCGGAAACGGCTCATGTAGGCCTTGCTCGGCTCGGTCTGGAAGGCCAGCGCCTGCAGCTCGGTGCCGGCACGGATCGCGGCGCGCATGCCCATGGCTTCCATGGCCCGATGCACGCTGCGCTTGTTGATCGCCGCCAGCTCGGTGGGCAGCTTGGCCACCCGCTCGGCCACTGCCAGCACCTCGGCCTCCAGCCGCTCCACCGGAAAGGCCCGGGTGGCCCAGCCCTTCTCGGCGGCCTCGCGGCCGCTCAGCGCATCGCCGGTGAGCATCGATTCCATCGCCTGGCGCATGCCCATCATCCAGGGATGGAACTGCATGTCGGGCGGGCTCATGAGGCGCACCGGCGGATAGCCGATCTGCGCGTCATCGGCCACATAGACCAGGTCGCAGGCGGTGGCCAGCTCGGTGCCGCCGGCCAGGCAATAGCCGTGCACCTGGGCGATCACCGGCTTGGCCAGGTCCCAGACCCGGAACCAGCCCTCGACCACATGGCGCGCCCACTGACCAAGGCCGCCGGCGGTGTGATACGGCTGCTCCAGGGTGTTGTTGGCGGAAAGGTCGTAGCCCGAGCTGAAGGCTGCACCCGCGCCGCGGATGATGGTGAGCTTCACCTCGGGGTCGCGGTCATGGGCCTCGAGGGTGGCGAAGATCTCGCCGCGCAGGCGGTTGTTCAGCGCATTGCGCTTCTCGGGGCGGTTCAGGGTGATGCGGCGGACCCCGGGCAGCGGGGTGTCGACCAGGATGTGCAGCAGGTCTGCCATGGCGGTCTCACTTGCGATTGAGGTCGGGGGCGTGATGGCCCGGCATGGCCAGACGGCTGTTCTTGGTGACCGCGAGCGCCGCCGTGGCACCCTCGTGGGCAAGGATCTTGTCGAGCACCGCCTTGCCGGCCTGCTCGAAGACGCCGCGGTTGCCGATCACGAACTCGCGCGACTCGCGATAGTGGTCGAGCAGACCGTTGAGCTCGGGGATGACATAGCGCGCGACCAGGTCCCAGCTGCGGCGGGTGTTCTCGCGGTTGGCCCAGTCGTGCACGAAGCCGATGACCGTGCCGAAGCCGCCGGTGATCGGGATGAGGGCGCGGATCGCCTTGACCAGGTCATCGGGGGTGCCGATCACCGAGGCCGCGCCGGGCACGAAGGCGGTCTCGTCGACCGCCTCGTCGGGGCTGTTGAAGAACTTGCTGCCTGGCCGCTTGAGGGTCTCGAACACATACTCGTTGTTCCAGCGCATGAGGCCCTCGCCGGCCTCGCGTCGGGCCTGCTCGCGGGTCTCGGCGATGTGCCAGGACAGCAGCACGCGCCAGTCGCGGCGGTCGACGGTGTTGCCGTGCTTGCGGGCGGAGTCCTCGGCGAAGCTCCATTGCGTGGCGAGCGCGGCCAGACCTTCGGTGGAGGTGGAGCCAATGGAGATCACCCCGGTGCCGTGCTTGCCCGCGAGCGTCATGCCCGAGGGGCTGATGGTGGAGGCCACCACCATGGGGATCTTCTCCTGCAGCGGCAGCAGCTGCAGGCGCGCATCCCTCAGGGTGAACCACTCGGACTCGTGGGTGAAGCGCTCGCCGCCGGCCAGCAGACGGCGGATCACGCCCAGGGCCTCGTCCTGACGATCGCGCTGCACGGCCGGGTCGATGCCCAGGGTGTGGGCGTCGGAGGGCAGCGCGCCGGGGCCGGTGCCGAAGATGGCCCGCCCGCCGGTCATGTGGTCGAGCTGCACGATGCGCTGGGCCACATTGAAGGGATGGTGGTAGGGCAGCGAGATGACGCCGGTGCCCAGCATGATGCGCTGGGTGCGCACGCCCGCCGCAGCCAGGAACATCTCGGGCGAGGCGATGGTCTCCCAGCCGGTGGAGTGGTGCTCGCCGCACCAGAACTCATCGTAGCCGAGGCGGTCGAGGTGCTCGACCAGATCGAGGTCGCTGCGGTACTGCAGCGTGGGGTGCTCGCCGATGGGGTGATGGGGGGCGAGGAAGGCGCCGAATCGCAAGCGGCTCATGAGCAGGTCTCCGGTGTGGCGCGGGGCCGGCTGCCCGGCGCCTGAGCAGCCGATTCTGGCAGTTTCGCCAGATGGTCGCGCCGGCCCGGCCGGTAAGTTGGAACCCGCGGAAGCCGGTGTTGACGAATGAAATCAGCGGGGCGCTGGCGGGAACCGGTCCCGTCAGCGCGGGGCTGGGCTCAGAGGTCCTGCGCGTAGCGCGCCAGCATGGCTTCCTGCGACTCGGGCTCGGCGGCGTCGCCGATCTGGTCGGCGATCATGCGGCCCATGGTGGGCAGCATCGAGCGCTCGACGCGCGACTGCGGCGCCCACAGCGACGAGCGCATCAGCGCCTTGGCGCAGTGCAGGTAGGCCTGCTCGACCGCCACGGTGATGACCAGCCGCGGCGGGCGCGAGACGCCGGCAAAGCGCGCGAGCAGGGCGGGGTCGTCGCTCAGCCCGGCGCGGCCATTGACCCGCAGGGTCTCGTCCACGCCAGGGACCATGAACAGCAGCCCGAGGCGGCCGGTCTGGGTGATGTTGACCAGGGTGTCGAGCCGGTTGTTGCCGGGCGCATCGGGCAGCAGCAGGGTGCGGGCATCGGGCGCGTGCACGAAGCCGGGTTCGCCGCCGCGCGGCGAGGCGTCGAGATCGCCGTGCTCGCCGGCGCTGGCCAGCACCACGAAGGGCGAGAGCGCGATGAAGCGCAGGCAGTGGGCGTCGAGCTGGCTCAACTGCTTGCGCAGCGCGCGCTCCCTGGGGGCCGGGTAGAGGGCGCGCAGCGCCTGAGCATCGATCATCGGCTCAGGATACCGCCCGGCGCAGACCATCGCCAGGGGCGACCCAGGTGCCCGAGAAGCCGGCCACCTGCCCGCCCGTGCCGATCTTGAAGCGGGCCAGGCCCGCGCCGCCGGCGGTGTCGATGCCGCCGAGATCGAGCCGGCGCACGCCGCGCTCGCGCAGCGCGAGCATGGCCTGCCAGAGCAGCAGGTTGTGGGCGCCGGCTTCGCGGCCGCGGGCGTCGGCCCAGCCGACATGGTAGGTGGCGCT
>NZ_CEXFHW010000288.1:0-3022 GCF_982640115.1 Quisquiliibacterium sp.
GCCAGCGAATCCTTGCCCGCCTGGTAGTTGGGTGCCAGCAGGTAGGCGTTCTTGTAGCCCTTGCGCGTGGCGTGCTGGCCGGCCGCCTCGTGGTAGGCGTCGTTGGGCCAGGACACCGCGAAGAACCAGGGGTTGCAATCCTTGCCGGCCAGCGGCGAGGGCGCGGCGTTCGGGCTGATGTAGAAGGTGCGGCTGCTGAAGGCCTCGGGTACCGCGGCCAGCATGATGTTGGAGAACACCACCCCGGTCATGAAGTCGACCTTGTCGCGCTTGATGTTCTTCTCGAAGAGCTGACGGGCGACATCGGGCTTGAACTGGTCGTCACCGATCAGCACCTCGGCGGGCAGGCCGCCGAGCTTGCCGCCCGAAAGCTTGAGCGCAAGCATGAACCCGTCGCGGATGTCCACGCCCAGGCCGGCCGAGGGCCCCGAGAGGGTGCTGACAAGACCGACCTTGATCTTGTCGGCGGCCTGAGCCATGGGCGCGGCAACGAGAGCGAGGGCCGCGGCGAGCAGGCAGGCCAGCGCGCGGGCGCGCACCGGCAACGAGGCGGAGGGGAACATCGTGGGGTCTCCTGGCTGACGGCGCCGGGTCGACAGACCGCCCGGCAAAGGCCGGAGTTTAGCCCAAGCGCGTGGCGGCCAATCGCGCATGGAGCGATCCCGGCGCGGCGCCCTGCGCATGGTCGGAACCCGCCCGGGCTGAAGCATCGAGCCCATGCATCATGCCCGAGGCCATCCTGTTAAGCTCGCCACGATGGCCCCGTTTCCCCTGGGCCGCCTTCGCGGATCTCAGCCATGTTCACCGGTATCGTCCAGGGCCTTGCCCGCGTCGCGCAGCTTACCGACCGCCCCGGCCTGCGCAGCTTCCTGCTCCAGTTCCCGGGCGGTTTCGCCCATGAACTCGCCGTGGGCGCGAGCGTCGCCATCGACGGCACCTGCCTGACCGTCACCGAGGTGCTGCCGGGCGACGCGGCGCGCTTCGATGTCATGCAGCAGAGCCTGGGGCTCACCACCCTGGCCGGCCTGCGCGAAGGCAGCCTGGTCAACGCCGAGCGGGCCGCGCGCGATGGCGCCGAGATCGGCGGCCATCCCCTCTCAGGCCACATCGACTTCATGGCCCGCATCGGCCAGATCCGTCGGCCAGAGAACAACTGCGTGCTGCGTTTTTCGGTGCCCGCGCCCTGGATGCGCTATGTGTTCGCCAAGGGCTACATCGCCGTCAATGGCGCCAGCCTCACCGTTGCCGAGACCGGTCGCGAACCGGGGGGCGCGGGCTGGTTCGAGGTCTGGCTGATTCCCGAGACGCTGCGCATGACCACCTTCGGCGAGAAACGCGAGGGCGATGCCGTCAACATCGAGATCGAACGCTCGACCCAGGTGTTCGTGGATACCGTGCGCGAGGCCATCGACGAGCGGCTCGGGCCGCTGCTGCCGCTGCTGCAGGCATGGCTCCAACAGCAGGGCCGCAGCCTGGATGAACTGGCGGCGCCGCTGCCAGGCGTCAGCGCACCCGGCCGAACGTGAACCAGTTCTGGAAGCCTTCCCGGTTCTTCCAGTAGAACTCGATCACGCCGCTGCGCACCCGGGCGCGCCCATCGTTCCAGGGCGCGAGCGGACCGCCGAAGATCACTTCATCGCCCTCGATGCGGTAACGGGCCGCCTCACCGTTGAAACGGTAGCTGCCGTCGGCCGAGATGAGCAGCACGCCCGCGGTGCCATTGATGCCGCGCCATTCGCCCACCAGGTCGGCCGAGGCGAGCGCCCCGGCCCGCGCCGCCGGTGACCTGGCCGCCGTGGTTCGTGTGAACCGTCCGCTCGCCACCGGCGTGCCATCGGGGCTGGCATTGAGCACCTGAAAACGGTAACTGCCATCTGGCCAGAGATGCGCGGGCAACGAGGCGCGGAACTCGCCGTTGGCAAAGACGCCCACCCGGCGCTCGAAGACGGGCGCACCCGCGCCCTCGCGCTCGACCACCAGACGCAGGCCCTGCTCGCGGTAGGCTCGCAGCGAGCCCTGAATCTCGATGGTGGTCAGCCCCGCCATGATGCCCTCGGCAGTCGAACAGGTTGCGGCCTCGCAGCGCAGCTGACGGATCTCGAAGGCTTCGCCAGCCGCCGCCCTGGCCTGCGGTGGAGGCATCAGGCCCGTGAGAACGACCAGAAGCGGCAGCAGCGCGGCGATCATGGAGACTCTCCGGGGCGTGTGTCGCTGGCGGTGTCGGTTGCGTACTGGAGGCACACCGAGCGACAGATCTCGGCGGCGCTCTGGTTGCGGATACGGTAGAAGATCTGCGTGGCATCGCGCCGCCGGTCCAGCACACCTGCCCGATAGAGCGTACCGAGATGCTGGCTCATGTTGGGCTGGGTGGTGTCGATCTCGCCGAGCAGCTGCGAGACATTCTTCTCGCCCTGGCAGAGCGCACTGATGATCCGCAGCCGGATGGGCGTGGCGAGCAGGCCGAAGAGCTCGGCAGCCGAACGGAAGACGGCCTCGGAGTCCACCGCATCGGCGGCAGGCATGGGTGCGGACAGGGGGTCCATCGGCATCACCCTCAACGCTTCGCGCCGGCACGCGGACCGAGACCGAACCGGTAGTGATCGCGATTGAGCACGGCGGCCACCGCCGTGCTTTCCTCCGGAAACAGGCCGAGCTTGAGCTCGGTGCTGCACATGTCGACCATGCCGCGCAGCGCGCCGGGGGTGTTGATCCTTCCGGCAGGCCGGTAGATGGCCGACCCGTCACCGCCCACCGTTCGGACATGGCAGGCACCGCACTGGTGCTCGCGCAGGAGCTTCTCGCCAAGCGGCAGATCGGCACCCCGGAAGATGTCCGGCACCTGACCCTGCGCGGCACAGGTGCCTGCAAGGACGAACAGGCCGGGGATCAGCAAGCGGAAGGGGGACAGGGGCATCAGGTTCTCCGCGGCGTCAGCTCGGACGGGATGGCTCAGGCAAGCTGCAGCCACTGCATGACATCTTCCTCGAACATTTCGCCGGCAATCACCTGCTGCAGGCGACCA
>NZ_CEXFHW010000289.1:0-3021 GCF_982640115.1 Quisquiliibacterium sp.
GGCTTTGCCGCCGCAGGCACGACGGTGCGGCGCGAGCAGTTCGTCCTGCGCACCGATGACCGGATTGCCTACTGGGGCGCGGTGCGCGCCGGGATGGGCATCGGCTTTCTGTCGGACATTCTCGCGAAGGCCGACCCGGATCTGGTACCGGTGCTGCCGGGGCTGCGGATACCGCCGCTGCCGCTATGGCTGGTGGTGCACCGGGAGATCAGGACGAATCAGCGGGTGAGGGCGGTGTTCGAGTATCTGGGGAGGGAGCTGGGGTAGGGCTGGGCGATTCGCAGTCCGGGTTTCGCATTCGCTCGCTCTCGGTATCCGTTAGTCGTCTGCCTGGGGTCTCATGCAGCCAACTTGAAGCGTTCGAAGCGGGCAGCCAATCGGTCTCTGTCGGGGCGATCTTTCTCTCGGAGCGGATCGCGAAGCTTCTCGCCATTCAGTTTCTTGAGCGCCTCCAGCATGGGCCCGTCATTTTGCGAGAGAAGTCTCTTGGATACATGCAGTCGATAGTCTGGATCGATGCCGATAAGGTGCGCATCGAATGCCGCATGATGAATCTTCGAAAGCGGAATTCCGTTGGTCACGACGGGCTGGCCGAGCTTTTCGTTGCCGTCTTCCATGATGTGAGCGGCGTCCAGTAGCGAAGGTTCAGGCAGGCCTGAGAGCGCGCACCGCCCCCGGTAGGCGGTAATAACTGCCTCTCGGAAAGAGGCTTGATGGAGACGTTGCTTGACCGTGCGAAGAGCATATCTTCGCTCGATTGCGGTTTCCGGCTCTGCTGCCCGGAGCGGACTTTCTATTCCAAATCCAACCTGAGCGCTGAGCGCTTTGGCATCCCAGCCGGTGATGTACGCCGGGATTATTGCCTGATACCGGCCTGGTGCAATGCCCAGGAAGTAGATGATCGGGATTCTGTTTTCGCAAGCCTCCCGGAGCCAGCGATTGTCCGCGTGGTCAGGGTTTGTACCCATGAAAGCGTAGTTGACGGATTCATCCCCGTCGTAGATTTGCTGATGCACGCGAGTTTGATCGTCATACCAGATCCGTGTTCCCGGGCGTGGAAAAACGGTCTTGATCGAGAGAAGATACTTCATCTGGTGCGGCTTGAAGATCCCTCGCTGAGGATTCACCAAAGGAATTCTCTGGCCTTCGAAATGAAACCCCGGGCTGATCTCGGTTTTTGTGAGAACGATGTGTCGTTCAGTCAGTCTGCGTATATGAAGAAAGGCAGCTTGTCGTAAGCGAGTGTCGGCATCGAAATCGGTTGTCATGCAACTGCCCCAGCGAAGCGGAATCTGTAGTGTCACCCTAGCTCAGAGTCTTGCCGTTCGCAATAACTGCAGAGCCTGTCTCCAGGGTCATGAACAGTCGTTTGGTCAGGCAACGTCCGGGACACTGGCGGTTATCTCTCGAAGTCCATCCGCAACAATGACGAAACCACCGGCCGGCGCAGAGCGTAAGCCCTGATTCGCAGGCTTTCCGTTACGCTCTCGCCATGCAACCCTCCCACCCCTGCCCCTTCTGCACCCTCCCCGCAGACCGCATCCTCCTCGCCACTTCCCTCGCCCTCGTCCTGCGCGACGCCTACCCCGTCTCCCCGGGCCATACCCTCGTCATTCCCCGCCGCCACATCGCCAGCTTCTTCGAACTCTCCGCTGACGAGCGCACCGATCTCTTCACCCTGCTCGAGCAGGCCCGCGCCGGCCTCGACGCCAAGTTCCACCCCGACGCCTACAACATCGGCATCAACGACGGCCCGGCGGCGGGCCAGACCATCGGCCATCTGCACATCCATCTGATTCCCCGCTACGCCGGCGACCAGCCCGATCCACGCGGCGGGGTGCGCTGGATCTTCCCCGACAAGGCCGATTACTGGACCGCCCGTGCGGACCCCTCGCGGCCCTGAGAAGCTGATCCGCGATCGCATCCCCGCCATCGCGGCGGCCGATGGGCGCACGCTGGCCGTGCGCACCGCGGGCCCCGACCAGATGGCGCGGCTGCCCGGCCTGAAGCTCGTCGAGGAAAGCCACGAGGTGCTCGACGCGCTGGCCGCCGGCCGCGGCGGTGTGGGAGATACGGGGGGTTTGAGGGGCCTCAGCGACCGCCTGGGGCTGCAGCAGGCTTGCCCCTGCGCACCGACGCCTGCCTGTGGGCGGCGGCGCACGGCGGCGCGGCGATCCCGGCATGAGCGAAGGGATGACGCCGTTCCCGCTGTGACTTTCGTCATGTAAGGCGGGGAATGCGCTGTAACACAAGTACTGCGGAGTGTTGCAGATATGGCTGCCAGGACCATCAATGTGCGCCTGCCTGAGGCCCTGTATCACCAGATTGAGGAATTGGCCAAGGCGACGGCACGCACCAAGAGCTTCCTGACCATAGACGCCTTGACCCGCTATGTGGAGCGGGAGTCCTGGCAGATTCGTGATATCCACGAAGGCATCAGGGAGGCCGACGCCGGCGAGTTTGCTACCGACGAGCAGGTCAAGGGCGTGTTTGCCAAGTACGGCGCCTGATCAATGGCCCTGCGGTGGACCAGCACGGCGCTTCGCTCCGTTGACGAGATCGCTGGCTTCATCGCGGCGGACAGCCCGAGCCGGGCCACAAGCTTTGTGCTGGAGCTCAAGGACGCGGTGAACAGGTTGCAGGCTCACCCCGGCATGGGCAGGGCAGGCCGGGTCCCCGGCACCCGTGAACTGGTCCTGCACGAGAACTACATCGCCATCTATCGGGTGCGTGGCGATGATGTCGAAATCCTGAGACTGCACCACGCCGCCCGAAAACGCTGACCGGCTGCGTCCGCCCCTGAGCTCGGCATCGGAGTGGGAGATACGCGGGCCAGGTCTACGGCCACGTTGTCGCCATAAGTGACCTGGGCCTTGGCCAGGAGGTGCGGACCGAATCCGCCCCCCTTCCCGATTCGGCTTCAGAGCGGCGCGAACAAGGGCTCGCAGCCCGTGCCCAGCAGAAGACGGTCAACGCGTTCGCGCGCCGTCTCGTCCAGCGCGGAGTACGCCTTGCGGAGCC
>NZ_CEXFHW010000290.1:0-3002 GCF_982640115.1 Quisquiliibacterium sp.
TCAGCGGCCCGATCACCGTCGCCCTGCTTTTCAGCGATGCCGTCAGCGCCTTCAGCGCTCAGAGCCTGATCGTCCAAGGAGGCCGTGCGCTGACTGACAGCTTCACCCGGATCTCGCCACGGGAGTACCGGGTGCAGGTCGCGCCCTACATCAACAGCTCGGGTACGCTGCAGATCAAAGTGGGTCCCGATGCGTTCATGGATGCCACGGGTACGCTGCCGAACGCCGACTCCTATGTCTTCTCGCGATCCTATGACACCCTGGTGCCCGACTGGGTGACCTTCAGTGACTCGATCGGCAACCAGCCGTGGACGACCAGCCCGCTGGTCCTGACCATGACTTTCAGGATCGAAGTCAGCCCCTCGTTCAGCCTGGACCATCTGCTGCCGTTCTCCGGCGGTTGCGGCTTGAGAGAGTTCACCCGGGTGTCCGACCGCGTCTGCACCGTGAAGGTGACGCCGGTTAGTGCCTCGCTCTGGGCGCAGGTGGAAGTGCCGCTCTGGTTCGTGAGCACTCAGCCCTGCTGTGAAGGCAATCCCCGCCTCTGGGAGCGAGCGACCTGGAAGAAGACCATTTCAGCCTGACCGTCCGGGCCCGCAGCCGGTCCGATGGATCGGGGCCCGGGGCTCAGGGCTCAGGGCTCAGGGCTCAGGGCTCAGGGCTCAGGGCAGCCCCAGGAACAGGTAAAGCTAGGAGCCGCCCTCTGGCGCGTAGGCAAAGCCGACGTAGACAGGCCCCAGCGGCGTCTCGCTGCCGAGATAGACCACGCCCGATTGCAGCGCTCCTGAGCGCTGCCGCTCGGTGTAAAGACGGCCGAAGCGCGCGCTCTCGAAACTGACCCCGGCGCGCACATCCCCACGCAGGCCCAGGGGCAGCCGACCGAGGATGCGCTCCAGACCGATACGGCCATAGGTGACATCGTCGCCGATCAGTTGCGACTGGGCGAAGGCCGACAGCCGCAGGAAGCCGCCCAGCTGGGCGGCATCGGTGACCGGCAGCTGGCCGCGGGTGGAGCCCACCCAGCTCAACTGGCCGAGCATCACGAAGCTGCCGAGCGGCCAGGCCGCGCGACCCTCCGCGGACAGCTTTGAATAGGGCTGGCCGAACTGGGAATGGGTCGACTCGAAATACCGCACCCGGGTGGCCCAGCCGCGTGTGGGCGCGTAGAGGCGGTCGAGCTGGTCGAGATCCAGGCTGGCGAACCACCCGCTGGAGCGGCCGTTCTGCTCGATGAGCAGCGGCGATCCGGTGGTCAGTTCGATCTGGCTGAGCGCCGTGCTGACCCCGAGCTGGGCCTGGCCGATCAGGCCGAGGTTGGCGCCGACGGCGACCTCGCTGGTGAGTGTGCTGGTGAGGTACTCGGCCAGACGCCGGTTGTCCTGGTAGACCGGCAGCGGCCGGGAGCGGTACCAGGCCCGCGGCTCGACGAACCAGGTCTGGCTCGGCTCGATCGGCTGATAGAAGTCGGCGGACATGCCCTTGGCGGTGCCGGCCTCGGCACCGAACAGCAGTTCCCCGCCGAGGCGGTTGAGGGCCGTGCGGTGATAGGCGGCCCGCAGGCTGTAGGTGGCGCTGGTGCCCAGGCTGGTGTCGAGATTCACCGCGAAGCGCAGGTAGTCGGGCCCCCAGCTCTTCTCGAGGGGCGCCAGCCGCAGGATGGTGCGATCGCGTTCGCGCAGCAGGGTGTAGTCGATGCTCTGGTAGTGGCCCTCGCCGTAGGCGCGCAGCAGGTCGCGGTTCAGCGTCCCGGTCTCCAGCGGCTGCCCGGTCTGCTGGCTGATGTGACGAGTCATCGCCTGCGGGCTGGTGCGCCGCAGACCGGCGATCTCGATGGCATCGACCTGCGGCGGCAGTCGATCGGCATCGAGGATGCGCGTGCGCCAGGCCTGGTAGGCCGCATCGTCCACCGACAGCGCGCGAAGCCGCTCCTCCACGGCGTTGGCGGCCTGCTGGCCGCGCTCTGCAGCCGTGGCGTGCTTGTCGAAGTCGCCGGCGGTGATGCCCTCCAGCGGCGGCCGGATGTAGATGTCCTGCGCGCCGAGTTCGGCCATCGACTGGGTAACATTCTGCTCGGTGAGGATGTTCACCATCTGGGCGGTGACGCTGAGCAGCGACCCGACCTCGGAAGGCGCGAGCAGCGGCGAGCCGACATTCACCGCGATCACCACATCCGGGCGGCACAGCCGCCGCACTTCGGCCACCGGCAGGTTGTCGACCAGGCCGCCGTCGACCAGCTTGCGATCGCGGTACTCCACCGGCGCCATCAGGCCGGGCACCGACATGCTCGCGCGCATCGCCAGCGTGAGGCTGCCGTCACGCAGCACCACCCGGTCGCCGGTGCCGATGTCGGTGGCGATGATCGCAAGCGGCATGGGCAGCGAGTCGATGCTGCGTTCGATGCGGTCGGCGCGCACCAGCCGATTGAAGAAGAGCTTGATCTTCTGGCCGGTCAGCACGCCGGGCGGCGCGGTCGGGCCGCCGGCGCCGATGCCCAGCTCCGATCCCGGCAGGTAGCGCCGGGCGAGCTGCTTGCTGCGATAGACCGTCTCGTTGTACGGCGGGTTGTCCTGGAACAGATCGAACCAGTCGACGCTGCCCAGTTCCGCGCGCATCTGCGCGCTGGTCAGGCCCGAGGCGAAGGCGCCCGCAACCAGCGCCCCCATGCTCGTGCCGGCGACGCAGTCGACCGGCACCCGCAGGCGCTCCAGCACCTCGAGCACGCCGACATGGGCGGCGCCGCGCGCGCCGCCGCCGCCGAGCACCAGGCCGATGCGCGGCCGGCGGTCGGCAGGCAGGGCCACCGGCAGCGGTGCGCTGGCCGGCATCAGGGCCTGCCCCTGCGCCTGCGCCTGACCGATGGCCGTCGCGCCGCAGGCGAGCCATGCCGCGACCGCCGCCGCCCATGCCGCGCGGCCGACCCGGCGGCCCGGGTTCATGCGTCCTCGGGGGTGGTAACCACCTTGCCCGCGATCAGAGCTGCGATGCGGGCGTCGTCGTAGCCG